>DATNFP010000196.1:0-27814 GCA_035606335.1 Flavipsychrobacter sp.
AGTATTCAATAATAGTAATTAAAATATTATTCTATGTTTTCATACACTTATTTATAAAATTTCATGCTTTACTTGGGTTCCTCAAAAAAATTACTTTTTTCACCAATAGCCGTTCTAACACAATTCATTATAGATTCATGAAGGTCGGTACCCGAAGCATGTAGGGGATCGATAGCTTTTATCAATACTGTCCGCAAAGCAAAAAGCTCCTCCCTATTATATTTTTTTGATGCTTTTACCAACTCCAGCTTCATTAGTTCCTCTTGCTGGTTCTGTTTGGGATTGAAGATCTCATTTATATGGCTGCATTGGTGGCAGACACCATTCTTGTTGACCAGTGCACACCTGTGCTCAAAAATATTGGTCATAATATTTCTGGCATCATTCAGCAAGTGTTTGATTACACCTTCGGTCTTCCCGAGGATGAGACAAATTTCCCTGATCTGAAAATCGTAAATATCCTTTAAGATCAACGCGACTTGATTTTCAATGGTTAAGGTCTTTGAGATACACGTGAAACAAAAGTCCATATGCTCTCTCATTTCGTAAGCCCCGGCAGGTGATGTATCATGAGCTATCCAGAAGGCCCGTTTGACCTCTTCTGAGCCAATAGCCAGGTCTGCTCCCCGATCCTGGGCATCAGCATGCCATCTTTTTAATTTTCGTAAATGATCGTAGGCGAGTTTGGTGGCTATCTTGAATACCCAGGTTTTTAGAGAAGAATCCTGATTAAACGTCGATATCTTAGTAAATGCCTTGATAAAGGTATCATGGGTTATGTCATCTACATCGTTACGATCAGCAAGCAAGCGGTATAGGTACGATTTCAGCTGGTTTTGAAATTCTGCGAATAGTGTTTAGAATGCATTGATATCACCTGCTATAGCACTTTTAAGGATTTCTTCCCTTTCCATTCGTCAATTCATTTGTAAATCAAAAATGAGGTAACAGCCTCGCGGCAAGGCTGTTACCTCTAATGTACTGTAATATGTCGAAGGCTTACTATAATATATTCATCTTGCCACAATCCACATCAATAATATGGCTATTGAAAGCTACTCCTGTTTCGGAGGCAAGAAAAGCAGCCGTTTCGCCTACCTGCTTCAGTGTCGGGCTCGTCTTTAATATATCGAAAGCCTTGTACTGTGCTACTATTTGCTCTGTAGGTATTCCATGCTGTTTTGCAAAACTATCTATCCATCCCGGAGATCCTCTTTGTCTCCATTATGGCGCCCGGGCAAATACACATCACCTTTATACCATGCGCTCCCCATTCTGTCGCCATTACCCGTGTCATCCCTTCAATAGCTGCACTGGCGGCTGTGATGCCGGTCATGTTAGGAAGCTTAGACCTTGATAATGCTGCTGTAAGCAGTAAAATAGTTCCCTCTGTTTGGGTTTGCATCATATATTCCGCTGCTACTCTCGATGTAAGGAATTGCGATCCACATATCTTTTCCATTGGGGCCATAAATTGCTCGAAAGTAGCGACCGTTGTAAGCGGGCGGCCACCCATCTCATTATATTCAACTGCAATACCGTTGAATACTACATCTAATTTACCATTGTCCGCGACGACCTTCTTTAAAAAGGTGTCTATTTCGGTCTCATTCAACGCGTCCACTTTGGCTGCTTCTGCACTTCCTCCGATCACTTTTATCTCCCGCGCCAATGCTTTTACAGCATCCAGGTTCCGGGCAGTGACATACACCTTTGCACCGTGTTGCGAAAACGATCTTGCCACTGCGCCAGCTATCTCTCCGGATGCGGCAAATACGACGGCTACTTTGTCTTTTAGATTCTGCATTTTGTTTGAATTTATCTATTGACGATTTAGCCCGGCAAAACGGTCGAATTTTAAAAAAAAACAATCCCCGCGTTCAAAACGCGGGGATTGTATTAGTCGAAAATTGTGAATTATCCGATGATGAGATTCCCGGTCGGGGTAATAAGGTCCCATTGTACTTTTACTCCACTAGCAGCAGAGGAACAACTACCGCATGCGGGCAGATATACAGGGCCAAGTGGATATTGAGTGCAGGGATGTGCGCCAGTGATGTTGCCGATAGTAACACATGGTACTGCTGCGCAGGTAACATCTGTCCAACAAACATCATAACCCAATAACTCAGTAGTGCCGGTTGGAACGCAAATCGGGAGTGTCGCTGTGCTATGTGCAGCTACAGTAACACTTGTGCAGGTAAGAGAAACAGTGCAGGTCGAAGTATTATAAATTACAGCCGTAACAGTGACAGAACAACCGGTGTTGTTAACAACATCGCGGGCCATTGCTTGTTGCGCCAAACCTATTAGCGCGATTAACGTTGCGAAAAGAAACTTTTTCATGTGCTTTTGTTTTTGGTGAATGAATAATAATTGTATAAGGCCTTATGGACGCAAACCTATGGCAAATAACAATCATGCAGCACCGCTATTAAACTGAATTTTATACCATAATAAACGGTGTGAAACCGCTATTTAACATGAAGTGAAGTACCCATAAAAAAGCAACCTAAGGTTAGCTTGTAAGCATAAAAAAGTCGCCCTTGTGGGCGACTTAAAGTTTTGAAAATAACAGAGTTGGGTAGTTTTATGGCTAGGTTTTCAATAACTATATTGCGATCACTTACTAATTCCGTCCACCACCAAGGGCTCTATACAAATCAATTGACGCATCCAGTTTTGATTTCTGGATATTGGCTAGATCCAGCTCAGCCTGCAGGGCATTGCCCTGAGCAGTTATAACCTCAAGGTATGTGGCCATATCGCTGCGGAAAAGCAGTTGCGCATTTACAATTGATTTGCGCAATGTATCCACTCTTTCCTCAGATATCTGTTGCTGCTCCTTCAGTTTTTCTTCGCGCACAAGCGCATTATCTACTTCACCTACCGCATTGAGTACCGATTGGCGAAATTGCAATACTGTCTGTTCTCGCTGATCTTCAGCTACTTTATATCTTGTCTTCAGCGTCCGGTGTTCCAGAAGCGGTTGTGCTACGCTACCAGTAACAATACCAAACAACGACCCTGGGATATTAAACCAGTTACTTGTTTTGAAAGCATCAAGTCCCCCCTGGGCAGTTATTACCAATGAAGGATACATGCTGGCTCTTGCCACACCCACATCCTTACTTGCAGCGACCAGCGCCATCTCCATGGCATGTACATCCGGCCTCCGGCTCACCATAGATACTGGCACACCGGCAGATAGATTGTCCGGAATAGTTGCTTCACTAAGTAGTGTACTCCTTGTAATTGAGCCTGGCAAATCTCCGGTTAATATGCTCAGCGCGTTTTCCTGCAAAGCTATAGCCTGTTGCAAAGACGGTATTAATATAGCGGTTGCTTGCCTTTGCGCTTCTGCCTGTTCTACGCCAAGTTGTGTGGCATTGCCTGCTTCTTTTTGCAGCCTTGCTAACAGTAATGTAGTATCGCTTAGTTTTAAATTATACTGAGCTATGTTCAATTGCTCGTCCAGCATCAGCAAATTGTAATACCCCTGTGCTATATCCGATATAAGCCTGGTGCGTACAGCTTGTGTGGCCTCATATGTCTGCAGGTAGCGAGCAACAGTAGCCTGCTTCTGCATATGTATCTTGCCCCATACATCTGCCTCCCATGATAAGGTAAGGTTTGCGTTGTAGTCATTAAGATACGCCTGATGCAAAAAACCTTGTGCCGTAGCTCCATTCAGGCTGTTGTCAGATGGTCGGTCTATCTGCACACCCACTTGAGCAGACAATTCCGGAAGCTCCAGCGTTTTTGCCTGCTTCACTTGTTCCCTGGCAATATCAATATTTTTCAGTGCAATTTGCAGATCGTAATTGTGCTCCAGTCCCTTTCTTATCAATTGCTGCAGAGTGGTATCTGTAAAGAACTCATTCCATTTCAAATTGGCAACGCTGTTTGTATCAGTTATATTACTTTGCCCAAACTGTTGCGGGAGTGGCACATCAGGCCGGTGATATACCTGCCTGATGCCGCACGATGAGATAGATAGAGTAGCTATCGCGAGTGTGATGTAAATAAGTTTGTTTATTGCGAACATGATTTTCTTGTTTCTTGATGAATATTATATGTTGGCTGGACTTATAGTATGTTCAGTTGCATGTAGTCCATTATGATCACCATCGGTGTCTTTCTTTTTTATGCTAACTTTTTCCTGCAAATGCTGGAATATGACAAACAATACCGGCACTACGAAAATTCCCAGTAGTACACCTGTAAGCATACCACCTACAGCACCGGTGCCTATAGATCGGTTACCCAGTGCAGATGCGCCATGCACATTCAGCAGCGGCAGCAAGCCTGCTACGAAAGCGAAGGAAGTCATCAGGATCGGGCGAAGACGCAAGGTAGCTGCCTGCAAGGCCGACTGTACTAGCCCCATGCCTGCCCTTCTGCGCTGCACTGCATACTCCACTATCAGGATCGCATTCTTTGATAACAACCCTATCAGCATGATCAACCCTATTTGTACATAGATATTGTTTTCAATGCCCATCATATTAATAAAGAGCACAACACCGAACACACCCAGCGGAATTGTAAGTATCACCGCAAGCGGCAGTATATAACTTTCATATTGTGCCGCCAGCAGGAAGTAAACAAACACCAGGCTCAGTAAGAATATGAATATGATCTGCGAGCCGGAATTTACTTCTTCGCGCGTCATACCTGTCCATTCGTATGTATAGCCACGCGGCAATGCTTGCTCTGCGGTTTCTTCTATCGCCTTTATCGCATCGCCTGTACTGTATCCCGGCTTGGGTATACCATTAATGGTTACTGCATTAAACAGGTTGTTACGTGTTACTGTTTCCGGTCCATGCACTGCTTTCAACGATACGAAAGAGTTTACCGGCACCATACCACCCTGAGCATTCTTTACATAGATGTTATTCAGCGATGAGGGCGAAGAACGGTAATCAACATCTGCCTGCGCCACTACGCGATAGTATTTACCAAAGCGATTGAAGTCACTCACAAAACTGCTGCCATAATACACCTGCAAAGTTTGCAGCAACTCACTTATAGAAACGCCCAATTGCTTTGCTTTATCGTTATCTACCTCCAGCTCGTACTGTGGATTACCGGTTGAGAAAGTGGTAAAGGCAGCTGCTATCTCCTTGCGTTGCATCAAGGCACCAATGAATTCGTGAGCAGTAGCATTAAGTTTGTCCAGCGAACCGTTACTCCTGTCCTGGAGCATAAATTCGAATCCACTCACGTTACCAAAACCCTGCACGGTCGGAAAAGTAAAGAAGAATGCATTGGCTTCCTTCACCTGGGATACCTGCTGTGCGAGTCTATTGGATATGGTTTGGAAGTCTTCTACTTTGCCTCTTTGCCCGTATGGCTTCAGTCGTATAAAGCCGGCGCCATAAGGAGAAGCATTTGCGTTGGATATAAAGTTCATCCCTTCTACCTGGTATCTATTAGCCACCGCAGGATCTTTGCTTACAATGCTGTCTATCTGATGCATCGCGCGATGTGTCCTGTCGAGTGAGCTGCCCGGAGGTGTGTTAACAGCATACAGCACAAAGCCCTGATCTTCCGTAGGAATGAACCCGCTTGGTGTCCTCCGTATCATGAAAAGGCTTATAGCAGATATAAGTACCAAACCACTGATAGCTACCCATTTATTTTTCACCAGGAATTGCAGGCTGTGTTTATACCTTGTAGTTAGCGCAGAAAAGCCTGAGTTAAAAGCAGTAAAGAAACGTTTTCTGAAACCTGTTTTCTTTGCATTTCCATCGGTATGCGTATTCTTCAGGAACAAAGCACAAAGTGCCGGGCTCAGTGTTAGCGCATTCAATGCAGATATAAGGATGGCAATCGCAAGTGTAAAGGCAAACTGTCTATAGAACACACCTGTTGGCCCCTGCATGAACCCTACGGGTACAAATACTGCAACCATCACCAGTGTAATAGAAATAATTGCTCCCGATATATCGTTCATCGAGGATATCGTTGCTGCTTTTGCCGGCAGATGAGTACGCTCCATTTTAGCATGCACAGCTTCTACTACTACTATAGCGTCATCCACAACCACACCTATGGCCAGCACCAGCGCGAAGAGCGTAAGCAGGTTGATAGTGAAACCAAATAGCTGCATGAAGAAGAATGTCCCAATGATGGCTACCGGCACTGCGATAGCAGGTATAAGTGTGGAACGGAAATCCTGCAGGAAGATGAACACTACGATAAATACAAGCACAAATGCCTCCAATAGTGTTTTTGTTACCTGCTTTATGGATGCATCTAAAAACTCTTTCGAGTTATACATCACGGTAGTATGTATTCCTTTAGGAAGCGTAGCTGAGAAATTTTTTATCAGCTTCTGCGCCTGTGTAAGAATGTCGTTTGCGTTCGACCCTGCTGTCTGGAATACAGCAACACCCGATGTGGCATTGCCATTCAGCTTACCGTTTGATGAATATACATAAGATCCCAGTTCTACTCTTGCTACATCTTTCAGTCGCACCAGCGATCCATCGCTATTCGCCCTGATAATTATATTCTCGTAGTCTTCTGTTTTGTTCAGTTTTCCTTTGTACTTCAGTACGTACTCAAACGACTCCTTACTACTTTGTCCAAATCGACCGGGGGCGGCTTCTACACTTTGGTCTTTTATCGCACTGGTCACATCTTGTGGAGATAAGCCTAATGCAGCCAGCCTGTCAGGCTTTAGCCATATACGCATCGAGTAGTCGCGCGCACCAAATGGCTGCGCATCACCTACCCCCGGTATACGTTGCAGTTGCGGTACCAGGTTTATCTTGATGTAGTTGAGCAGGAACGTTTCATTGTAAGTTGTATCCGAGCTCGACAAGGCCACGAACATGATAATACTGTTCTGCTGCTTTTGTGTGGAAATACCTGCTTGTATCACTTCCTGTGGTATCTGGCTGGTAGCTTTCGAAACACGGTTCTGCACATTTACTGCAGCAATATCCGGGTTTGTGCCTTGCTTGAAATATACACTCAGCGTAAGGCTACCATCATTGCTGGAGTTGGAAGTCATGTAGGTCATGTTTTCCACACCGTTGATGGCTTCTTCCAGTGGTGTAGCCACAGAACGGGCTACCACTTCGGCATTCGCGCCGGGGTAGTTTGCTGTCACCTGCACACATGGTGGTGCAATGTCCGGAAACAGCGTGATGGGGAGCGAAGACAAAGAGAGCCCTCCCAGTATCAGTAATATGATAGATATGACGGTAGATAATACCGGTCGTTCTATAAATTTTCTAAACATTAAAAATGGTGTTTTGATGGTTTTTTATACCTCGTTAATAGAGTTTACTCTACATGTGTTATAGAGGATTTACTTTCAGCAAGCTGTCCAGGGACATAGCCTGAGGTTGTATGATCGCACCGTCTTTCAATCGGTCAAGTCCTGCATACACTATCTTATCCCCCTGTTTTATGCCGCCTGTCACCAGGTAGTAGTTGCCTTTTCTTCCGCTTATATTGATAGGTTGTCCTGTTACCTTGTCGCTATCGCCCACGGTAAACACGAATATTTTATCCTGCACTTCGTAGGTAGCTTCCTGCGGTACAATAAGCGCTGTATCCACCGACTGTGGTATACGTATCTTACCCGTATTGCCTGAGCGTAACAACCCACCTTCATTCGGGAACGTAGCGCGGAAGCTGATCGTGCCCATGTTCTTATCAAACTGTCCTTCAGCTACTTCTATTTTTCCTTTCTCTGAATAAACATTATTGTCTGATAATATCAGTTCTACAGGAGGTACTTGTTTCAGTTTTTCTTCCAGCGTATTGCCGGCAAAGTGCTCTTTAAACTGGATAAAATCATTTTCACTCAGCGAGAAGTAAGCATACACCTGGTTGATCTCAGAAAGCACTGTAAGCGGGTCTGGCGATGTGCGGCCTACAAGGCTGCCTATCTTATACGGTATGCGACCTATATAGCCATCTACATCGGCAGTAATGGTCGTGTATCCCAGGTTTATTTTTGCGCTGTTCACCAGTGCTTCAGCCTGCGCCACATTGGCCTTGGCTGCATCATAAGCGGCTTTGGCGCTCTTCACCTGCACGTCCGATATCAGGTTGTGTTGCATCAGCGGTGTCAGCTTATCTACGTTGATTTTGGCGCTTTCCAGGTTAGCTTTGGCTGTCATAAGACTTGCTTCGGCATTGTTCAGCTGTTCTTTGTATGGGCGGTCATCTATCTTGAAAAGTGCTTGTCCTTTATGCACATGCGCACCTTCGTCTACATATATGGCTTGCAGATATCCATCCACCTGTGGGCGTAAGTCTATGTTTTTAGTGCCTTCTATACTGGCATTATACTCACGGTACAGGGTTGCATCTTTTTGTTCTACAGATATTACCGGTAATGATTGTGCTTGCGGCTTGTTGTTATCCTGGTTATGAGATGAACCGCAGCTTGCTAATAGGATGAGAAATATTACGTACTTTAAGTTTTTCATAAACGCTATTAAATCGTTTAACACTGTTAAATAAAATGGTGAAAGATTGGTGATACGAAATTGAAGTTTCAACGTTAATTGGTCATTAAGAGTTTTTGAGAGTTAAGAAATAAGAAATGGTACTACACTACGATGGTCCGGATAATGCCTGTGATGGCGTCTTTAAGGATCTCCTGATTTAGTTTGTCGGATTTGCCCTTATTTACCATATTGATGCTGATAAGCCCATGTATCACAGACCAAAAAAGGTAGTACTTTTTACATACATCGGTGTTTGGATTATTACTACTGGCTACAAGCTCTTCTATCACTTCACTAAAGATATCCGATGGCATCTCCGTCTCCATACATTGGCCCATTTCACAATAACAGTTCACGTCCACACCAAACATCAGCTTGTAATACTGTGGCTCATCAAAAGCAAAATCCCAATAGGTAAACCACATTGCCTCCAGTTGTTTTGCCGGTAGTTTGTGTTTTGCTTTTGCCTGCCGCAACCGATCTGCCAGCTTTAAAAAGCCCTGTCTTGTAAGCTCTACCAGCAGGGCATCTTTATTATCAAAGTAGCCATAGATAATAGGCGCAGTATAATCAATGGAGTCAGCAATTTTGCGCATAGACATGGCTTGCCAGCCTTCCTTCTTCACGATGCGCCAGGCTGCCGCAATTATCTTGTTGCGCACATCTTCCTTCTGCTTTATGATACGCTCTTTGCTTCCCATGAGTTTTACGCCATTAATCCATTTAACACCGTTAGCAAAAGTAGATAGTCGTTGTATTCCGAAGCATAATTTTTATAAATAGTGTTATAAGAATTAAAGTGAGCAGTATGATGTATTATCACTTATGGCGGGATGGGACGTACTAGCGACTTGTTTAATGTTATGCAGTAATAATCAATAGCTCAAAAAAATCGCCCTTGCGGGCGACTTAAGGCTGTGGAGAATAACGGAGAATTAATTACTAAGCTAGTCCCGCTTAGCAATATCTTCTTCCCAATGCGTAACATCAGGAGTGGCTGTTACTGGGAGATCAAACAGTAAATTATTAAATAATACTGCATTTTTTGCCCTCTCAAAATATATAGTTGTCTCTGCACATTCAAAACCTTCAGGAGTGGGGAGGAATTGCATTGTGTTGCAAAAAATGCTCTCGATTTCCTTGTTGCCAAACCCAAAAGACTGAACTGTTTCGTTTATTTTCTTGTGCCTTTCTAATTCAACGATAGGCCCCACAACTGTTTCATAGCCAATGTGAATAATGCCTCTGCCTACCTCCGGAATTTGCTTTAAAGCATTGCTGAGTGTTTTCTTTATATCTTTTGCTTTCCGATCAACGGATGTCTTCGCAATACAATCCCACTGTGCGATACACGCCCAATGCAACTCACCATAAAATTCATTAAGCACAAAAAGCTCATCTTCTCCTCCAACGGTATCAATTCTACTAGGTGCAAGCAAAGGTGTGTAATTACCGTGAATGTTATAATTGCCAGCCAATATTTCAATCATCTGCGGAGAATTAGGACGAGTGGGATTGTCCGCAAGCCTTTTATTTATACTCGATATGTCCAGTTGTGTTGCGCAAAACTCAATTTGCTCGTTTCCGAAAATTTCACCACTTCCCAGCTTTCCAGCACGCACATACGCCGTTAGTGCCTTTCCTAAAATCATTTCATTTGTTTCTTCTACTGGAATCTTGAATGTTATTTGAGCATAGAGTGGTATTTTCTCTATTCTCATTGCATTAAATAAATGTCTTGATCTTTTTTGCCATTCTTGTCGCTCTGTTTCCGCATATTCGGTCACCTTTGCTAATCGCTTGCACTCTACCCAATATTTTAAGTTATTTTTTGAAACCTTTAGATCAGGTGTTTTCCCTGTCTTATTCTCTTCCAGGAAAGTAACTGACCAACCGTTCCGATAATACAGGATAGCTACGGTCAGCTCAAAAAGTGATGAATCTGGTTGGTTTTGGTTCTCATTCAACATAAACTTTAGTCGCTGTTCGATACCAGACATTCTTTTCAATGCTTCAAGGTTCTTTCCGATTGCAGCGAAGAAAGGATAAATCCTTGTCCATTGAAAAGGATCATTACAGAACGGACGCTCAAAAGTGGATTCAATTAAGTACATATACCAAGCCATCCAATCAGAATAAACTGCAACAGGATCAAACTGTTTTTGGAAATCCTTGGTTTGAACGTCGGATTCTTGAAGTTCCTTTGCCTTTATCGCATGAAAATAGTCGACAACATTTTTTCTTCGTCTATGCCATTCGAGCTCGCCTATTGTTTCGATAAACCAGTCGAGAGCATTTTTTGCAAAATCCAACCACAATTCATTGTTTTGACTCATTGTCCAATAGCATCATATTATAGTGCAAAAGTAGCAGTTATTACATACAACTGAGAAGTTAAATGGCAATATCGGGATACTCAGGATAAAGGCATTACAAACCTCCAAGCGCAATCACTTGTTCAATACAGGTTTCTAAAATTCTCTTATTAGGCACTCAAGTGGTCACCTTCTTAGCAAATTCTTGCATTATTTGCTCACGGCCAATGTGAAATTCTTTTTCAACCAATGAATAAATAAGGGGTTGGGTATCATCTGTAATAGTACAAATAGTGTCGTTGTCTACTATGGTTTCTTCTCCGCGTTTATATATTGTACATTCTCCAGCCGCGACAAGGCGTAAGCAATGATCAGCAAAGTGCGGTAAAATAGCAATATTATAACCTTTAGCATCTGCTCGAATACTTGGATAATATACTCCAGCCATACCCTTTCGGGTACAAACTTCGGAGAAGATAGCGGATATCATATAGTCATAATCATGTTCCATTGGTTTTTTGGCAAACTGACCAGCAAAGAATTCAGTTATCTCGAACGTTCTTTCTCTCAATTCTTTGGGAAGGTCGGCAATCGAATTTTGAAATGAGTCATATAATTCTTTCGTATGGCTGCTTTTGGTTAAAAAATCCTTATGATAACAAATCGCTACAAGTGGGATATCGCAGCTAACCTCCCATTTGCTAAAAGTAACTGGCTGTTCACCATCCTGCCCAATATTCCGTAGTAAGTAGGAAGTCTCTAACGCCGCAATGATCCTAGCATTGTCTAATTCTCCAATGGAAATTCCCTCCGGGATAACAGCACCATAAAACATTGTTTGGTTAGGTGTACTAGCGCGTTGATATGATTTGTTGTTTATAGCGGGTACATACGATAATTCAGACCGTGTACTAAACCTTTGTCCAAAATTCATAGGTCTTGACCTTAGAATAACTTTTCCCTTGTGAAGTGTCATTTGAATTATACCGAATTTTCCGAGTCTTCCAATTAGTTCTTCAACTTTTTCACTAGGGTAAGTGCTTAGGTCTAAAGATGAAAGGCACGCAATTATTTCTTTGTAAGTCATACATTTGTAATTTACACATTACAATATAAAACATAATAAAGACTATCTTGAGATAATGCTGTTCCTTCCAAAAAGAACTGGCAAAAGTCCTATTTAATATTTTCATACGCCTTAGTGCGGCATTAAATAGTCGAATAAGACGTCGAATTGGCGATTTATAAATATTGCAAAATATGTATCACAAACAACAAGAAAACTATCAATTATTAGGGGAATTCCTAAAGGCATTTTCTGAGATGGAAACCAGATTAATATTGTACTGCTCCGTCATCAAATACCTAGCGTATTGCCAAGAAGGACTTGACAAGTTTGCACCATATACAATAAGTCAAAGACTCGATTATATTTCAGTATTTATAGATGAAGACCTGCCGGAATTAAAAAATGAATGGACGAAAATACGTGGCAGGATAAAAACTGTCAACGAAGAAAGGCGATACCTCGTTCATGGAATTGGAAGGACGAGTATGTATACTGATCCCATCACCACTTTTATTCCAAAAAAAGGAACAACGATAACTAAGGAATTTAAAACTGTTGACATTAAAAAACTAATCAATGAGATATATGAGATTTGCACGGGAGACAATGGCCTGGAGGGCGAATTCCAAAATATTTTTTGTACAAGGAGATATGACTTGTATAACGACCAAATTGACAATTCGCAGAAGATAATTTATCAAATTAATGGTGTTCCGGTAACGAAATTTAAAGGCTGATAAAATCAGGATAGTTGAGTCTTACTATAAGGCCGGCGCACAACTTTCTTTCCAAATTTGTTCGTTCGAAACTTCTAAAGACATTTCCGAATTTGTAACGCAACTGTTGGATAAATGCCCTAAGCCCCAGCAGGGACAGGAGTGGGCTTTCTGAAAATATTAATCCAATTCCATGCTTCCTGTGGTAAACGACCCGTGTAATTCTCGATATTTATTTCCACAGCGAAATGGTCTTTTCCAGGCACAACGCTTGAAATAAATTTATTAAAATCGGCAGCCACTATATTTTTGTCTACAATAATCAAATAAGAATGCCCTAAAATACGTAACCAACTTATTACCCCTTGTGTTTTCACCAATGCCTTGAAAAAAGTATTAAGAATATCAAATCCAAACGTTACCATATAAACCTTTCTTGATTCAAATAACCTCATAGCTTGCTCATAATTCCACTTTTGTTTCTCAAAGGCAAGGTATTCCTGATATTTCTTGTCGTATTCTTGCCTAGTGTCTTTATCACTTAAAACTTGGTAAGCTTCGTTGAGGTCCTTCATCTGTTCTCCACCGTCATTAATTTGGTGATTTGTATCAGGATGATATTTTTTTGAGAGAGCACGAAAGGCATCCTTGATTTCCTTTGTTGTTGCAGTTGAGGGGACACTAAGAATAGTATAATAATTTTTCATACACGGCCTTTTATACTGTTGCACAATGTATTTGCCAAAAGCATTTTAGAGACAAATTGACAATAATCCAAAGTGTTTTTGGTGTCAAATTGTCTCCAACTTTAGTTTTGTACAGGCCACTGCTATGCCTTATTCTCGTGTCAAAGGAGATATCTACATTCCTTACCTTATTAACCTCTTTGGATAGGCTATAGTATATAGACATAATAATTTATAAAAAAATCGCCCTTTCGGGCGACTTAAAGCTGTGGAGAATAACGGAGTCGAACCGATGACCTCTTGCATGCCATGCAAGCGCTCTAGCCAGCTGAGCTAATTCCCCCGCAATGGGGTGCAAATATAGTTAATTCACGATTTTTTAATGACTTTAATTAAAAAGAAAAGGATAGTATAACAAAGTCGAATCGATGACCTTTCCGATGCTTCGGGACGCTCTAGCCAGCTGAGCTAATTCCCCCGCAATGGGGTGCAAATATAGGCCAATTCCCACAATTTTTTAGTAACTTTAGTTAAAAGAAGAAAGGATATGTGGCGGCAAATTCTCACTTATTTTTATATACGCAAACGGGATCCGAATGATCCACGCAACATCAATATAAAAATGATGCACGGCATGAACCGTATCTCATTGTTCATGTTCCTTATCGGTATCATTATTATGATCATCCGCCTTTTGCGACACTGATTATTTCCTGTGCGGCGAGTTGCGAAGCATGGTTATCTCCCAGTTTGTGCCAGAGTATTTCATAGTTAGCTTTTAGCTGGCGTTTGTAGTCTTCATCATGAAGCAACCTTTCCAAAGCAGCTTTCAGGTTTCGCTCGTTCAGTTCACTTTGTATCAGCTCTGTTACCACCAGCTTATCCATTATCAAATTCACAAGCGATATATATTTCACTTTTACCAGCCGCTTACCTATCCAGTAAGAAATAAGGTTGCCCTTATAACACACTACTTCAGGCACACCGAATAGCGCAGTCTCCAGTGTGGCGGTACCACTTGTTACCAGTGCGGCAGTGGATTGTTTTAATAGATTGTAAGTCTGGTTTTTTACTAATAAGATCTTCTCATTTCCTATAAGGTCGGTATATAATTCGTCAGATTGCGCCTGTGCCTGCGCGATAACAAACTGATAGTTTGGAAAATGCTTTACCATCTGCAGCATGATGGGAAGCTTGGCCTTTATCTCCTGTTTGCGACTGCCGGGGAGGAGTGCTATAATAGGCTTATCAGAAAGTAATTCTATAGGTACTATATTTCTTTCATGGTTCACTACTTCTATAAGTGGATGACCTACATAGGTAACTTTATAATCCCACTTATGATAAAAATCCACCTCAAAAGGAAGTATCACCAGCATCTTGTCCACATCGCGCTTTATCTTCTCCACCCTTTTTTCTTTCCATGCCCACACCTGCGGTGAAATATAATAGACCACTTTTATCCCCTGCTTTTTTGCCCATTCTGCAATACGCATGTTAAAGCCGGGATAGTCTATCAGCACTATCACATCGGGTTTGTAGGCCAGTATATCCTTTTTGCAAAATTCTATATTCCGTAAAATGGTGCGCAGGTGAAACAGCACTTCTACAAAACCCATGAATGCCAGCTCGCGATAATGCTTTACCAGCGTTGCGCCGGCTGCCTCCATCCTTTCGCCGCCCCAGCAGCGCATATCGGCATTTGTATCCTGGCTATGTATTGCCTTTATAAGATTGCTGCCATGCAGATCCCCGCTCGCTTCTCCTGCTATTACATAATAACGCATCTACCAGGCATACTTTATCAAAATAATCAGCACGGCATATAATATAGTAGCTATAAGGATGCCTCTCGCTGTGAGGTCAAGCCGCTTATTGGTGTAAAATATAAAAGGAACAATATTTATGAGCAAACCCAGGCTAAGCACTTTTGCGGCAAGCGAATGGTCTTCGGCAAGCCTGCTGAAGAAATCCGATGTTGGCATACCGTGAAACCATGCCAGGTAAATAATTAACATACCGACAACAGGCAACAATAGTCCAATAACTAAGCCAAAAATGGGGACATTACGTTTCATAACAGTGCTAATGTGCTGCAATATACAGTGAAAAAGCATTTTTGTATATACCAGGCCTAAACCCCTATCTTTGTCGATTATTTTTTCTATTTTAGAATAAGAATTTAAGACGTAAAACCAGAAAACATGAATTTTCCACTAACAAAAATACCGGACCGTACACAGAAGCCCCGCCAGTACGGCCTAACTATGGTAATGGACAAGGGAATGGGATTGGAAGGAACGAGAGACTTTTTATCTGTAGCCGCACCATTTGTAGATATAGTAAAATTAGGTTTTGGGACTGCCTTTGTAACACAACACCTGAGAGAAAAAATAGAGATATACCGTGAATATAACGTCCCTGTATATTTTGGTGGCACCTTGTTTGAAGCTTTCCTGATTCGCGATCAGTTTGACGACTATGTAGAAGTGCTAAAAGAATACAACCTCGATTATGTGGAAGTATCCGATGGTTCTATTACTATTCCCCATATAGAAAAATGCGGCTATATAGAAAAGCTGGCTAAAATAGTAACTGTATTATCGGAAGTGGGTTCTAAAGACGCTACACATATCATCCCTCCTTACAAATGGATAGAACAAATGAGGGCCGAACTCGAAGCAGGCTCTACTTATGTAATTGCAGAAGCGCGTGAAGCAGGTAATGTGGGTATCTATCGTGGTTCCGGCGAAGTGCGTGAAGGCCTAGTACAGGAAATACTAACACAAATACCTTCCGAACAAATAATATGGGAAGCCCCCCAAAAGGCACAGCAGGTATATTTCCTGGAACTATTGGGAGCCAATGTGAACCTGGGCAACCTTGCACCTGCAGAAGTATTGCCGCTTGAATCTATGCGTTTTGGATTACGTGGAGATACATTCGAACTGTTCCTGAACAAGCATACCAAAACAAAGTCAACTAATCATTCATAATAGGATTTACTTATATGATATAAAAAGCGCTCAATGGAGCGCTTTTTTACTTTTATAGATACCTTCTCTATTTTGTGGTAGAATTGAAGCAGCTTATGACTTCGGTATACGGATTAACGGGTTATCCATTGTCTCATTCTTTTTCGCCGGCATATTTTAATGCAAAATTTGCCCGGGAGGGAATTGATGCACAGTACCATTTGTTTCCTATAGAACATGCAAATGAATTTCCCGCATTACTAAAAAACCACCCCGAAATAAGAGGACTAAATGTTACCATTCCCTACAAAGAAGCCATTGCTCCATACCTTGATGAATTAGATAAAGTGGCAGAAGAAATAGGAGCTGTAAATTGCATAGACATCAGAGACCAAAAAACTAAAGGATATAACACCGATGTGATAGGTTTTGAAAAAAGCCTGCTGCCCCTTTTGCAGCCTCATCATAAAAGAGCATTAATATTAGGAACAGGAGGAGCATCAAAAGCGGTGGGTTATGTACTCGGAAAACTGGGAATAGAATATGAAAAGGTAACGAGACAAAAAAGCCAATCCTTCTTTACTTATGAAGATATTACACCTGGTATCATAGCAGACTATGCACTTATTTTTAATACTACTCCGCTGGGCATGTATCCTAAAAATAATTTTTGCCCATCGATACCCTATGAGGCAATTACCGAACGGCATCTTCTATACGACCTTATCTACAACCCTGAAGAAACAAAATTTTTGCAGCAGGGCAAACAGCACGGAGCAACTATAAAAAATGGCCTGGAAATGCTGGAGCTACAGGCCGAAGCTGCGTGGAAAATATGGAATAATAAATATCACTATCCCACAGTATAGTACACACAGGTAGTAAGAAAATCCTTTACAATAGGTATAGCAGATATTATAGGAGACTGCTTGCGAGGCTTGATGCCAAACTTATAGCGGTATATAGGATTGATAAGATAATGTTGCTTATTCAATATTTTAAATCCGTTCCTACGTATAATTCTTTCAAAGCGCTCTATCGTAATACGTGTTTCCTGGATCTCCATTAGTTCTCCTATTGTTCCTTCACTTTCATGTGCCAGTTTTAAGATGGCTTTATAAATGGGCTTAGGCAACACATGATAATACGGCAACTTGCTGGTGAGCTTATGTTTGCAAATCTGCTGGTGTCCTCCAAAAGGCATGTACCACGGCGGGAAACCAAAATAGATCTGCCCGTCTTTGCGTAGAAAATTTTTGAGGTATGGAATAAACTTTTCCTGTTCGGGGATATGCTCTATTGCGTCTTTTAGAATGATAACATCAAAGAAGCCGAGAAAGCGTGTAAGAAAATCATCATCATATACATTCTGGCATAAAAATTCCATTTTGCCGGCAGCAACTTCTTCCTTCAGAAAATCATTAGCAAGATCAATGCGGATAGGATTAAGATCTACCCCCACACAATGACAACCTTTTTCTGCAAATGGCAGCAACACACCACCTTCACCACAACCTATTTCCAGTACATTAATACCTGGCCCGATTGGTTTTGTTTTTTCAATAAATGGGAGGACGTATTGTTTTGAGTTATCTACCTGTTGGTCAAACCTTAATTTGTCATCTTGGTGCTGCTTCAGCAATGTGATAAATTTTTTGAGAAGGTTAAAGTTACTTTTTTACTTCTTTCGAAGTATCCTGCAATATAGAAAGTTGTTTTTTAATACTCTCATGATGTATCAGTTCATAAAGACTAATGATAAATTCTTTTGATAACATAAGATTATTAGCACGCTGTGAGCGCGTTTCTACTATTTCCTGCCAGCGGGCGGGCTGGTAAGCAGTCATATTACTTTCTTTTTTAACCAATCCCATGTGTTCGCTTAGTTCCATCCGTCTTGCCAGCAGGTCTATGATCTCTGCATCTATGCTATCCATTACCTGGCGCAGATATTCAAGCTCCATACTCTTGCTCATATCTGCCGTAAACTCTTCACGGATGATAAGCTTCCTCAATAAAGTTTCTAAAGCCTGTGGTGTTATCTGCTGTGCGGCATCACTTAAAGCACTATCCGGATGTAGGTGGCTCTCTATCATCAATCCATCAAAGCCCATATCCATCGCCTTTTGCGCCACCTCCGCTACTTTGTCCCTCTTGCCTGTTATATGGCTTGGGTCGCAGATAATAGAAAGATCAGGCTTACGGCGTTTTAATTCTATAGGTATAGGCCAATTGGGCTGGTTGCGATAAAATGATGGCGAGCTATATCCCGAAAAACCACGATGAATAGCAGCTACATTCCTGATGCCCGCCTGTTGAAAACGCTCGATGGCTCCAAGCCAAAGATCTACATCAGGGTTAACAGGGTTTTTCACCATCACAGGAACATCTATTCCTTTCATCGCATCAGCAAGGCGCTGCACATGAAAAGGGTTCACTGTTGTCCTTGCTCCTATCCATAGCACATCTATATTATGCTTCATCGCCAGGTCTATATGCTCGGGTTCTGCTACTTCTATTGTTACGGGCAATCCATAAACCTCTTTTACTTCCTGCAGCCATTCCAATGCAATAGCACCATTCCCCTCGAAAGAACCCGGGCGTGTGCGCGGCTTCCATACACCAGCCCGAAACAAATCAATAGACACTCCTTTCAAAGCAGCAGCCGTTTCCAATACCTGTTCACGACTCTCTGCGCTGCATGGTCCCGCGACAACAAAAGGCTTCACCTGCTTCTTAAAAAATTGCATAGCGCAAAGGTAAACTCCAAACGGCTACCGAGGCTTAATTAATTTTCATTATATGTTCTACTGTTCCGCTCTCCTAAGGTATATTTGCGCCCATGGATCATTTGCCTTTACCAGCGGAATTAAAAGAAGGTGGAGTATTATTAGTGGACAAGCCGTATGAATGGACTTCTTTTGATGCGGTAAATAAATTGAAACGGTTATTGCACGCGAAGATCGGGCATTGCGGTACGCTGGACCCGTTGGCAACAGGTTTACTAATATGTTGCACAGGCAAATTCACAAAAAAGATATCTGAATACCAGCAGCTACCAAAAGAATATACCGGCATATTTCATCTGGGGGCAACTACCCCAACTTATGACAAGGAAAGTGAGCCTGAAAGCCTTAAACCTTTCGAACATCTTACCAATGAGCAAATAATTGATACCACCAATCAATTTACAGGCGAGATATTACAAGTGCCCCCCATCCACTCTGCAATAAAAAAAGATGGTGAACGTGCTTACGACCTCGCTCGCCAAGGCAAGGAAGTTGTCCTTGATGCGCGCAAGGTTACCATATTTGAATTTGAAATAACAGAGATCAAATTACCCGAAGTGCATTTCAGGGTAGTATGCAGTACGGGCACATATATAAGGTCACTCGCTCACGATTTCGGACAGGCCTTAGGATGTGGCGCATACCTGCAGGAATTAAGAAGAACAAAGATCGGCAGCTTCGATGTAGCAAATGCACTAACTCCCGAACAATGGAAAATATATTGGAAAACAGGTATTCATTAATACTTACAGGCATTCACCTCATATAAGATCAATCTTTGCATTTGTACCATCTCTTCTTTTTTATCCAGCACACAGAATCTGGTTTATTAGTGTAATGCATAAGGTGATAATATGTAGGAGTATTATAGACATAAACGCCTTTTTTCCATGTTGAGTTGTCCTTGCAAAAACGGCAAATACTTTTTATTGCTTGCAGAGTTGAATCATTTTTGATTACATACCAATGTTCTATAACGTTATATACGGGAGCGTCTTTTTCTGCAATATACTGGGCTTTCAAAGTATCTCCTGTAATTATATACCTTCCCCAGCCCAACATGTTATTATCCATCAAAACCTTATGAGATGTTGTTTCAAAATATTGATGAATTTCTTTATGAGTTTGTACCCCAAGCCACAAATTTGCAAAGGTTCCATCCTTATAAATTAGAAAGACAGCAATGTAATCTCTCGTATTTAAAAAGTAATATCCATCAGTCCTTAACTCAGTAAAAAAATTATTGGGGTCGTGAGCACAATAAGTAAAATTTCTATGTACAATAATATTGGAGCAACTTGATAGCGACAACATAATTATTGCTACAATAAATATCTTTCGCATGTTCGATTGTGTTTATAGTGTTTTAAGAATATGCAGTTATCAGGTAAAATTTATTTTCGTTACCACATGTTCGCAGAAGCTCTTGTTATATCCCAAATATACAAAAAACTGTAACTCCTAAATTTGGTTTAAACACAGAAATAAAATTTTGCGCCAGATAATTATTATTTTTTTACAATCAATAGGGGTAATTATTTTATCTGTTGTCATATCAAGGTTAAAACCAAAATCAGTAAAAACTTTTTATGGCACAGAATAATCTAAAGCAGCTAAATAAATGCGCGCTTACCTTAAAATGCAGTTTCGTTTTATTATTGATGATCCTGTCGTCCTTCGCTTCTGCACAGACATTGACACAGACAGTATATGGTACCATAACAGACGCTGAATCAAAAAAGCCACTTGTTGGCATTACAGTATTGCTTGTATCCAATACTCAGATCAATGGTGTTACAGACACTAATGGCAGGTATAAGATCATAGGTGTTCCTGTGGGCCGCCAGTCATTTCAATATACCATGATGGGATATGAAACGCGCACCATAAGTGAGGTTCTTGTTACATCGGGCAAGGAAGCAGAGCTAAATATTTCCATGAGCGAAAGCGCTCACCAGCTTGGCGAGGCAAGTGTGAGCGCAAGAAGAAATAAGGCAAGGCCACTTAACGATTTTGCAACAGTGAGTGCGCGTTCTTTTTCCGCTGAAGACACGCGTAGATACCCGGCGTCGGTAGCAGACCCTGCTCGTATGGCTTTAAATTTCGCAGGCGTTTCCAGCAATGGTGATATAAATAACGACATTGTTGTGCGGGGCAATTCACCCGATGGTGTTTTATGGCGGCTTGAAGGTATTGAAATACCTAACCCCAATCACTTCAGCAATCTTGGAAATTCCGGTGGCGCCATAAGCATGCTCAATGCAAACACTTTAGGCACTTCTGATTTTTACACAGGCGCTTTCCCTCCCGAAATGGGCGACGCTCTTGCCGGAGTATTTGATTTAAACTTCCGTAATGGCAACATTAATGAGAACGAGCAATCCATACAGGTTGGAACATTAGGTGTAGAAGGCGCAGCAGAAGGGCCTTTTAAAAAAGGTGGCCAAGCTTCTTATATAATCGACTATCGTTATTCCACGCTTGCGCTGCTCCACAATGTATTGGGCATCAGCAATATTCCTACTTACCAGGATGTTTCATTAAAGCTGAATTTCCCAACTAAAAAGGCAGGTACGTTTTCTGTTTTTGGATTGGGAGGTTTGGATGCGTCCACCCAGGACCCTGCAAAAGACAGTACAAAATGGACTGATGACAATCCTAATATAAAAAGCGATTACAAGGGTAACCTTGGTGTGCTGGGTGTTTCTCACCAATATTTTGTATCTCCCAATGCCTATATTAAAACAGTTGTTTCAGGCTCTTATATATCCACTAAAGGATATACAGATACACTCAACCCCGGCGATGGTTACAACAATGTGCCTATTGAGCATACCAATGTAAAAAACACTGCTTTGCGTGCGTCCATATTGTTCAATGATAAAATTAATAGTCGCAATACCATTCGTACAGGCATTGTGGCGCAACAGCTCGGGTATGATCTGCTGGAAAGCGATTATATTTTTGATACCCGGAAATGGGATTCCATACTGAATGGCTCAGGCAATACCGAAATGTACGATGGTTATGTTCAATGGAAATATCGCATGTCCGATAGGCTTACATTAGTGAGCGGTGTACATGGCTCTTATTATGCCTTGAACAAGAAATACAGCATCGAGCCACGCGCTGCCATCAGTTATCAAATGGGGAGTAACACACTTACTTTTGCAACCGGGCTGTACAGCAAGCCAGCCGATATATCCACCTATCTTTTCCAAAACGAACAGCAGCGTCTTGCTAATATATATCCAAACAAAGACCTCGACCTGCTTCGGGCATATCATGCAGTATTAGGATACGATTGCGCACTGCCGTTTAAGACCAGGATGAAGATCGAAACATACTATCAGAGGCTATATAACATACCTGTAGAAAAAGACGACGCAAGCGGATTTTCATTGCTGAATATCCAGGACGTATTTGACCTTGTAGGAACCAACGGGCTTGCCAGCAAAGGAACAGGTAATAATTACGGTATCGATTTAACTTTAGACAGACCATTCGCAAATAACTATTATGCATTGCTTACAAGCTCCTTGTTTAAATCCAACTATACCGCTTATAATGGACAAACATATGAAGGCCGTTTCGACAGAAGGTTCCAACTAAATGTCATCGCAGGAAAAGAATACAATATTTCCAGGGATGGGCGCAAAATATTAGGAGTAAGTGGCAAGGTATTATATAGTGGTGGCGAAAGAGAATCCCCGATCGATTTGCAGGCATCTATCACTAATGGAATAGAGGAATTGGTACCCAATCAATACTATACGCACACAACTCCGTCCTATTTCAGGGTAGATGGTAGTCTTTATTATAAGATCAGCAATAAAAAGGTCACTCATAACTTTGATATAGATATCCAGAATATTACCAACAGGAAAAACTATTATTTCACAGCATTTGATGGCAGCGATAACAAAATAAAGGTTATAAAACAGACAGGTATAATACCTATAATCAGCTACCGTATTGAATTTCATAATTTATAAAACAAGAATAGGGGTAAATGCTTTTTCGGTTGTCTTAATAAAAAGTAATCGTTGGAAGAAGCAGTTATATTTGAGTCAGGATACCAAAATAAACAAATGGGTACTGTTCCGGAAAATGTTCATTCATTGAGTATAGAGCACTTTATGCCATTCGAATATGTGTTCAAAAAGCACTTTAAGGATCTGCATGCCTATGCCTCTGCAATACTGAAAGACACATCGGAAGCTGAAGAGATCGTGCAAAATGTTTTTTGCAGGCTTTGGGAGAAACGGGACCGTTTGCAGATAAAACAATCACTCACATCCTATCTCTACAGGTCAGTATATCATGAAAGCCTCAATCATCTGAAACGCGCAAAAATAAAATTGGCTTATCAATTCTATGCGAAGAATAGTATGGAAGATAGTAATAATGCAGATGAAAAAATATCGCTTCGTGAACTGGAGCAGAGGCTGGAAAAAGCACTAAATGAGCTCCCTGAAAAGTGCCGCACGGTTTTTCAGATGAGTCGTTTCGAAGAATTAAAGTACCAGGAAATAGCAGAAAGGCTCCAGATATCTGTAAAAACAGTAGAGAACCACATGGGCAAGGCTCTAAAGTTATTAAGGCATAAGCTGGTTGATTTTTTGCCGGCTATAATATTAGTATTGCTCAACTTGTAAAATTGAAGATGTGAAAAGAGATATAAAACATATTACTGACGATATACTGGTAAAGTACCTGTTGGGCGAAGCCACAGCAGAGGAGCAACAATATATTGAAAAATGGATAAGTGAGAATGTTGACCATCAACGTTACTTTCAGCATTTCAAATTGATATGGGATGAAAGTAAAAAACTCGCCATCACCAGCACCGTAAACGAAAATGAGGCATGGGAAAGATTTAAGCAGCGTACACAGCAAAACCTTAACACGTCAACTTACACAATAAGGCCTGCATTCCAATGGGCTCGCGCTGCCGCAATACTTCTTTTGGTCGCAGGTGCTGGATGGCTTTTCTATTATTTGAAAACCGGAAGGACTACACGCGTATATGTGCAATCCAAAGAAAGTGTTTTGACAGATACATTGCCCGACGGCACAGTAGTAACACTCAACAAAAGATCTTCCATTTCTTATCCCACGGAATTTACAGGCAATATCCGTCCCGTAACATTGCATGGAGAAGCCTTTTTTAATGTAGCCCACAATAAGAGCAAACCATTTATTATACATGCCAACGACGCAGTAATACAGGTAGTAGGCACCTCTTTTAATGTGAACAGTAATCCTGATAAAACAGAAGTGATTGTAGAAACGGGAATTGTATTGGTAAGTAAAGAGCATAATTCTATAAGGATAACGCCACATGAAAAGGCAATAGTATTAAAGGGCCAGCCTGTCCCTGTAAAGCAGGTAAATCTTGATGAGCTATATAATTATTACAGGACAAAAGAGTTTGTCTGCAAAGCCACCCCATTATGGAAGCTTGTTGCTGTGCTTAATGAGGCTTATGACGCACACATTGTTATCGCCAACAACGATATAAAAAACCTTCCATTAACGACAACGTTCCGTGACGATTCACTGGATAATATTTTGGTGGTAATAGGTGAAACATTCAATATAAACATCGAAAAGACCGACAAGGAAATTATTTTAAAATAATACTTCTTCTGCAATGGATTTTACAGATTTACTCTATAAGAGATTGATCATTACTGTATTTGCTCTTTTAATATGTCCTTTTAGCAATGCACAAAACTTACTTGATAAAAATGTCTCTGTTAATGCCTATCATATACCACTAAGCAATGTTCTGAAGGATATCGGCAGGCAGGGTAATTTCTATTTTTCCTACAGCAACAATATTATACACGACGATAGCATAGTCACAATAGCTGCTCACAATAAAACAGTAGGACAAGTGCTGGATATACTTTTTAATGGCAGTTGCCAGTACAAGGAAGCAAGTAATCATATCATCTTGCAACCACTTACAAAGGAGCGTTTATATACTATCACCGGGTTTGTGAAAGATGAAAAAACAGGAGAAAAAATCAGTAACGCCAGCATATATGAGCAACAGGAATTAGTTTCCTCATTAACAGATAATAATGGCTATTTCAGGCTAAAGCTCAGAAATAAAAACAAATATGCCACTGCGTCCATTACAATTAGCAGAGAAAATTATATCGATACATCCATATTAGTACTACCGGGATATGACAGGGAATTGGATGTTCATATTAAGCCAATAACACTTGTGCTGCTAGATACAGTTATTATTACTCAGCATTCACAAGTTGAAAAAACATGGATTGGAAGATTATTCCTTTCTTCTAAACAAAGTATTCAGGGGATCAATCTTGACAAGTTCATTGTTAAAAAACCTTTCCAATTTTCACTCGTACCGGGATTGAGTACCCATGGAAGGTTAAGCTCTCAGATGACAAACAAATTCTCTCTTAATATTCTTGGCGGTTATACTGCAGGTGTAAATGGGTTTGAATTGGGCGGCTTTAATATTACAAGAAAAGATGCAAAGTATGCCCAGGTAGGTGGTTTGTTCAATGTTGTGGGTGGTAGCGTAGAAGGCGTACAGATAGGCGGATTATATAATCATGTTATGGATTCTCTGCGAGGCGTGCAGGTCGCAGGGATTATTAATGTCTCAAAAAAACATGTTGATGGTGTGCAGATTGGTGGCATATATAATCATCTATCCGATAGCATGGAGGGAGTACAGATAGGTGGCATCGCGAACTACGTAAAGACTGGCACAAAAGGCATGCAGGTAGCAGGAATAGATAATATCAGTGCTAAAGAAGTAAAAGGCTTACAAATTAGCGGCATTAGCAACTTTACCCAAAATGTAGAAGGTGCGCAGATCGCTGGAATTAATAATTACTCAAAAAAAGCGAATGGCCTTCAGCTCGCGGGAGTTATCAACTATAGCAAAGAAGTGAAAGGCATGCAGTTGAGTGGAGTATTTAACTATGCTAAAAAAGTGGATGGGGTTCAGCTAAGTCTTGTCAATTATGCCGACACTTCTTCAGGTTGCAGCATTGGGTTAATTAACGTGATTAAAAAAGGGTATCATAAACTTTCTATCTCTACCAACGAGGTAATGAATGTAAATGTTGCTTACAAAGGCGGCACTAAACAATTCTATACAATTCTGTTTGGCGCACTAAATGTAGCGAATGGCAGTAGTAATGCTTATTCATTTGGCTATGGCATTGGCAGTGAATTTCGTTTAAGCAACACACTCGCTGTCACAACTGAGCTTACAGCACAAAATCTTTATCTCGGTAGTTGGGATAAGCTTCCCTTTCTGTATAGAGTTCAGCCTGATTTAAATGTAAAGTTGTCTAAAAAACTTTCGCTCTTTGCAGGGCCTGCATTTTCTGTATATTATTCCACACAGACCAGTCATGTGAATGGTTATAAATCAGATATTCCAGGCTCAAGCTATCACTCCATTTTCATCGCTAAAAATTATACGGGCTGGTTCGGATGGCATGTTGGTCTCAACCTTTTTTGACGAGCTAAAAGCGATTTTTACTTCGGGGTTTATTGTCGTTATCTTTTTTTCTCCGTAATGTTGTTATAAGTTATTTTTACGCAGGATGAGTTGTTAAGCAACTTCCTCTTGGAAATGATGTGATAGGCGTGAGATATTGTGTGATATTTATGTGATAAGGATGAGAGCAGATGAGATATTGAAAATAGCATTTATAACTATCTCCTATTGCAGGTTTCAGAGGCAAGATCATTTTACAGGTACAATTTTTATAAAAAATGTGATATGGCGATATTAGGGAAACTCAGTAATTACAGAAGCACTGCATTATTAATTATGCGTGTAGGCCTCGGGCTTATGATGATAGTAGCACATGGCTACTCTAAATTAATTGGTGGGCCCGATATGTGGGCAAAAATTGGTAGCAGTATGGGCTTTTTCGGTATCCATTCCGGGTATATGATATGGGGTCTTTTGTCTGCACTTACTGAATCTGTCGGAGGCCTGCTCATCGTGTTAGGATTATTCTTCCGCCCTATCTGCCTTTTTATGATAATCAACCTGTTTGTAGCTTCTACTCATCACTTCGTAGCGGGACAAGGATTAGCCGGTGCCGCACACGCTATCGAAGTAGGTATTGCATTTATAGGGCTATTCATTCTCGGCCCGGGTAGATATTCTGTTGACAAGGTGTAGATTTTATACTACTTAATGTATCAGTAACAGTTACTTATCACAGTAAGCATTAAAATTTCTGCTATCTTAGCAGCAGTATTTTATCGGCATTGCCGGACTATTTGATAAGGCTATAATTATGAACCAGACCGGTAAACGAAAGCACGTCCTGACAAGAATCTTAAAGATAACCGGAATTACATTCGTCAGTATCATTCTGTTACTATTCCTTTTACCTTACTTATTCCCACAAACAATAACGAGCAAAATAAAACAATGGACAAACCAGCGTATTAATGGAGAGTTGTCCTTCACAAGTGTTCACCTATCCTTCTTTCGCCATTTCCCCGCGCTCACACTTACATTAAATGATTTTACTTTAAAAGGTTCTGCTCCATTCAGGCAAGACACATTGGTAAGTGCGAAGGAAATATCGCTTGGACTGGATATCTCTACTGTATTCAAAGGCCAGCTAAAAGTGAATAAAATATTTCTAAGCCATGCATTTATAAATGTCCAGGTAGATAGTAGCGGTAATGCCAACTACAATGTATATGTATCTAAGCCTAGTAAAACAACAACCAATGAGAATGACACAAGCGGCATGG
>DATNFP010000197.1:0-5183 GCA_035606335.1 Flavipsychrobacter sp.
GGTTACGGTTCGACTGCGTCCAAACATCATCTATATGAGAAGCAGATGGTATATGTAAAGTCGATTTGTCGATGGTTTTGCTTGTGTGATTTAAATAATACTCTGCTTTATCAGCAAGTAATTCCTGTATTTTTTTAGAAGCCATAATATTGGATCAATATTTAAAATTGGTGCAAAGGTAATAATTAAAGGAAATTTTGCTATGTACGAGCCTCATTTATTTACCTCAAATATTTTCAGTCCCGGCAATCTACCACTGCTTATTTCCGGGAAAGGAAGGCCATGCTCATCAGTAAACAAATAATTGTTGCAATCTATTTGCTTACAGAAATAAAAATAATAATTCACATGATAACGGCGCATTTCGCTAAGAAGGTCCTTATTTGAAACGTCAGTCGAAGGCATGCTATAAAATGAATTGTCTGAAAAATAAGCCATTCGTAACAGCCGCTGGGTTTGTAAGCCGGGATCGGAATTAGAAGTCAAAGAGCCATGTATATGCAGCTTTTTTATCTCTAAAGCCATTTTATGGTCATCTTGGCCCACTTTGAACATCACTTTCAGGTCCATAACAGGAATTACAATATAGCTCAATGCAAATACAAAAATTACAATGTTACTTAGCCACCGATTATTAATATAATGGAAAATTTGCTGCAAAGCAACCGCGCCAATGATCATACTAAGCGGCAACATATACCATATATAGCGCGATTCTGCATTTTTAAATATCAATCCACTTGGAAACAGTAAAAATGAAAGACACACGATCATCAATTTTTGAGGGAATAAGTGTCTTACCTTTTTCGATATTAATATGCCTAATGCCAAAAGATAAATAACGATAAAAAAACATGTTATTTCATTCATGCAGCCCACCAAAATAAGGAGCATATACACAAACCGGACTATCTGCAATTTGAATAGGGCAAAAGAATTCCAAAACGAGGGGGTTATTCCATTTACCAGGTATGGATCCTCGGTATAGCAAACAGAGTTGGGATATATCGGCGGTACGAGATATTTAATACCATCTTTCCAATATGGATGCCCTACAAGGTTCCAGGACAGATTTAGCTTAAAAACCGTAGAAGTCATCCAATGGCCATACTTTAAATGGATCATGTATATCCATGGCAGGCTGCAAATTATCATCGTCCCGATAGCTATTACAGATATTTTTATCCATTGTGTCCTGTTTCCCTTTTGCCAGGCCTTGGTTATGAGAAAGCCACAGCATACAATATTGAGCATGAAAAACAGGAAAGAATATGCTTTGGCAAAGAAGGCAAGAGCTGCAAGTATCCCGGTCGCGACCCATAACAGCGGTTTATTGCTATAGTTATCTTTTACCATGATCCTCAGGATACACAGCAGCAGGAACGCCTGCCATACATCATCAAACAACTGCCAAAAAATAGCATAAGGAATAAATACCAATAGAGCCAGGTTAAGCAACCATCGTATTTTCAAATCTATATTAAAATAAACCAGGAATGAATTAGTGATATAGACAAAACCCAATCCTCCCAAAGTATTAATAACAACAGCCGATAATATAGGATCAGCTCCCCGTCTCATCAATAATGCCGTAAACCAGCAACTCCACGGGCTCCATACGCCGTTTATAGCTCTATAATAGTCATGAGTAGTGTATCGGCGGGCAATTGTTAAGTAATTGGTAGAATCAGGATCAATGTAATACTGGTAATATGGGTATATGACCAATAATGCAATTAATATTAATAAAGAAGTAACAAAAAAGGGTATGTATTTTTTTACCGGCAATTATTCAGATTATTGATTAAAGATAATCGGGAATAAGTATATTATTCATAGAATTCTATGAAGCCATTGTATCTGCATTAATTGAGCTAACCTGAACTATTATAGCTGTAACAATAATGATAACTGTCACTATTGCTACTGCTATCCGGTAAAATAACAGCCCCTTGCTTTTTTTCATACCTTTTTTTAAAAAGCTAATAACTAATGCCGCAACATTAAACAAGTAGCTAAGAATTGCAATATAGAGTAGCATAGTATTGTAGTCAGTATCCAGAAAACAATTATTATTCTGGCATCTCATATATTCTACTCCATAAAAGATCGCGTAGATTATGTATACCCAAAAACTCACTTTAATGATATTCATTAAGTCGTTGTGCGTAAGTTTTTTATTGGCGCTCCGAGACATCTGCGAAAAATAATAAAGTAAATAACAAATTAAAAAACAAAATCAACAAATAATTTTACATATAGCTATTTAGTAGCTCGCTAAAATATGGCAATGCCTTTAATAAACGGCTTCCGTACCAGCTAAACATTTCACCGTCTACTAAGATCACCTCCACCCCAGGCAAAGCGCCTTTTATCTCTGCAATATGCTTGTCTTTAAAAGGATATGGCTCTGATGATAATAATACTATATCAGGGTCATAAGTATTTAATTCTGAAATATCAATTTCCGGATAACGGTTTTTATTGGCCAATACATTTGTCCATCCTATTGTATCTATTATGTTATTAATAAAGGTATCGCCGCCTGCACACATCCATGGATTGCGCCAAATAAGATATGCTACTCTTTTGGGTTGAGCAGCTTTTTGCAGCGCTTCAAAACCCGTTGCTATATCTGTCGCAATGCTATTTGCACGCTCTTCTTTATCTGTCAAAACACCTACAGCCCTGACCATTTGCAGTGCATCTGCCACACTTTGTATATTACTTATCCAAACAGGAAACTCATTTGCAAGCTCTTTGATCTGTTCCTTTTCATTTTCTTCTTTGTTAGCAATGATAATATCCGGGTTTAAAGACCGTATCTTATCTAAATGCAATTGCTTGGTACCACCTACCAGTGTCTTGTTCCTGAACCAGCTTTCAGGATGAATACAGAATTTAGTGATCCCTGTTACTTCATTTTCCAGATTGAGGTCATACAATAGTTCCGTTTGGGAGGGCACAATAGAAACAATGCTTTTAGGAGGGTACTGTATTGTTATTTCCCTGCCAAGCATATCAATAAAGTTGCGTCTCCCCATCATTCAAACCTCCTGAAAAAAAATAAAATAAAAAAACTGAAAAATACATCTACAAGAAACAAAGAGCTAACATACAATGCGCTATCAAGAGAGTTTTTAAGACTGAAATATAATATCAGGTTCAGCATTGTTAGCCCCAGATAGCCGTAAGCCGCCCATTTGCGCATATCGCAAACAAAAAACCAGAATACAGTATATCCAAGCATCCATAATGGTTGTATCCAACCTAATGAAGGGAAAGGCTCTGTTCTGAAATTCCATATAGAATAGAAAAGCATTACCAGATGAAACAAAGCCACCCATGGGAATAAATATGGGGGTTTATGAGTTATATCTTTTATGAATGCCTTAAAGTCGCGCACAATTAGCTATCCTTTAGAAAATGCGTTGAGAATATCATATTTGGTCAATATGTGATATTGCCCGCTTTCATCTTTTGTCAATACTGCGCCGTTATCTTTATTAATAAAATGCGTTAGTCTTTCTACCGGCGTATCCATTTCTACAATAGGCAATTGGTGTTCTGCTATATCAGCAACCAGTTGCTCACGAACAGCAGGCTCTTCGATAAGCTTTTTAAATAATCCGGCTTGAGAAACAGATGCTGTAATCTCTCCGTTTTTCATTACAGGTATTTGTTCGATGTCATATTTTTTCATCAGATCCATTGCGTCTGTCACATTGCTGTCTTCGTCAATTGTCACAAGACGGCGGGTACCTAAGCCCCCCAACAGATCACGTACGGTTTTCATATCCAGGAAGCCTCGTTCCAGCATCCATTCATCGTTATATATCTTACCCACATACCGGCTGCCATGATCGTGAAAAATAACTACTACAAAGTCATCTTTTGTTAGTTTATCTTTTAGTTGTCTTAATCCTGCGATGACTGAGCCTGCAGAATACCCCACAAAAATGCCTTCTTCCTTAGTTATTCTACGGGCCATTACAGCTCCGTCCTTATCAGTTACTTTCTCAAACAGGTCAATGGCATCATGGTCATAGTTTTGAGGCACAAAGTCTTCCCCGAAACCTTCGGATATATAAGGATGCACCTCACTCATATCTATTTCCCCTGTATCAAACCATTTCTTCAATAAGGAACCATAAGTGTCAATAGCCCACACCTGTACATTAGGATTTTTCTCTTTTAAGTATTTCCCGGTTCCTACAACAGTGCCTCCTGTTCCTGATGCTACCACCAGGTGTGTCACTTTTCCTTTTGTCTGTTCCCAAATTTCAGGGCCTGTTTGTTCATAATTTGCTTGTCTGTTAGCAAGATTATCATACTGATTTACATACCAGGAATTCGGGATTTCGCGATTTAGACGCCGGGCAACCTGGTAATAAGAACGTGGATCTTCTGGTTCTACGTTGGTAGGACACACGATCACTTCAGCTCCTACGGCTTTTAATATGTCAATTTTTTCTTTCGATTGCTTGTCAGTGGTAGTAAAAATGCATTTATAGCCTTTTACTATTGCGGCAAGTGCTAACCCCATACCTGTATTCCCAGATGTACCTTCTATGATCGTTCCACCTGGTTTTATTTTTCCTTCCTGCTCAGCTACCTCCAGCATTTTTAACGCCATCCGGTCTTTGATCGAATTGCCGGGATTAAAAGTTTCTACTTTGGCATATACGGGGCAAGGCAGATCTGCTACTACTTTATGTAAACGGATTAGTGGTGTATTCCCTATTGCTTGCAGTATATTATCGTAAACGCGATCCATAAGACTTCATTAAAAATTTATGCGAAAGTAAATAATACCTGTCAGTTTCTTTGTATCACTCATAATACTCACCCCGGCCATACAGATCGTGGTTTTTGCTTTTTATCCGAAACGACAAGCCGGCATAAGCATCTATATTATAAATATTGCTTTGAGCAAAAGAGCTGATTAATGTGCTCGATCCTATATAAAAAGGCCCTGCATATAAAACAATACCAATATTGGCATCCTTATAGGCATTGTAAGAGAAAGGCATACCTACGCCAAAATATTTCCATTGCAGCCTGGGAGTAAATGCTAATGTTGATATATAATGACTTCCGAAATTTTCGGTAGACGGCTTGCGAAGATTTAGTAGAATATTAGCATTGAAATATAAAATATCCAGCAATTTGAAATCACCGTT
>DATNFP010000198.1:0-14044 GCA_035606335.1 Flavipsychrobacter sp.
TTTCTTCATTCTACCCGTGCGTTTGCGCGTTTCAGAGACCAGGATAAAAGGGTAAAGCTGCTGAGCAAGTTGAAGCAATCGGCTGATAGCACATTGGATGAAATAAGTGTGGATAGCTTGTTGGGGAAAGTAGAGAACGTACATACTACGCTCAACAAGATCAACAGCATTACCGATCATGGGTATGACACCCGCGACATAGAAGATGACCTGCCTGATGTTGACTCTAATATCAAAATCATTAGCGATAATATAACGCTTTATTACCAGGTATTAGACGTTAAGAATCTTCAGATGTTCCAGGTGTTATTAGACAATATCGAAGACCAGCTTGGCGACTGGCGCACTTCGTTATCATCTTACGATAAAGACCTGCAGAATATGGGTGAACAGATGAACCGTTTTAAAAAAGATTCTTCTCTCAGAAGTATTTTTAAAGATTCGATTTTTATACAACTGTATTCGGATGAGCTAAATGATTTAAGATTAAAATGGCGGCAAGCGACAAAGTCAACCGCTGCATCACTTGCCCGTATCAATCAGTTGCAGGCAGATGTTTCCAATCAATATTTCAAGGTAATAGATCTGCAGAACCAGATAAAAGAATTACTTAGAAGGCTTAGCATAAAATCGATTGGGAAAGAATATGACTATTTGTGGGAAATAAAACCGCAAACAGCAGAGGAGAAGCAAATGAATGAATCTGTAAGGAAATCGTACCGGGGACAACGAAAGATATTGAGATATTATTTCAGGCAAAACTGGGACGACCGGGCAATTATGATTATCCTGGGAATTATTTTTTTCGGATGGGTATTTAATAATTTCAGAAGGATAAAGAGGTATGATACTTCCAAATTACCCACTTTGAACTTCAGGTATATAAAGGCATTCCCCCTCTTGTCTACATTGGTAGTGTTGTTTAGTATAACACCTTTTTTTGATATTCACCCTCCTTCAGCGTATGTCGAAATGATGCAATTCTTATTGGTTATTTCTTTGACGCTACTGCTTTGGCGTAACTGGCCGAAAAAATTATTTTTCTATTGGTTAATTATTGCCGTGTTGTATGTAGTGAGTTCGGTTACCAGCTTAATAATTACACCTGGTATTGGTTTCAGAATTTGGTTATTGGCACTTGATGTTGTTTCTGTGGTTTTTGGCTTTTTCTTTTTAATTCGCCTGAAAAGAGAATTGTCGCTGCTGCCAAAGATGGTGGCCCCTATTACTGTGATTTACATCTTATTAAATATAGCTGCAGTGGTATGTAATATGTTCGGGCGATTAAGCCTGGCAAAGATATTTAGCATTACTGCTATATACGGATTGACCCAAATTATTGGCTTAGCTATTTTTATACAAGTGGTAACAGAAGCATTCAGCTTGCAAACAGTTGTCACAAAATTGAAAGGTGGCTTGGCAGCACGGCTTCATTTTGATGATATTCAAAAGGGGCTGACAAATCTATTAAGACTGGCTGCCATCTTTATATGGATCGTTGTCTTTAGCATAAGCCTTAACATCTATAACGAGTTGTATAAAGTAGCGGACTTTGCATTGACAAAGCCAAGGAAGATAGGTAATATATCGTTTGAGATTGGGAATGTGTTGTTGTTCTTTGTAATTATATATGTCTCAAATCTGTTGCAAAAAGGTATTGGTTCATTATATGAAACGACAGGGAATCATTTAGTTCCAGTAGTAGAAAAAAAGGGATCACGGTTAATGATGACGCGACTTATATTGTTGTTGATAGGATTTTTGCTTGCCGTTGCTGCGTCAGGGCTTCCAATAGATAAGATAACCATTTTATTGGGCGCATTAGGCGTGGGTATAGGACTGGGTTTGCAAAGCATTGTTAACAATCTTGTTTCAGGAATTATTTTAATCTTCGAAAGACCGTTTGAGATCGGTGACTTTATTGAGCTAGATAATAAAAAAGGCCGGGTTAGAAATATTGGTATCAGGTCGAGCAAGCTGATAACCGATGACGGCGCCGAAATAATTTTACCAAATGCAGATCTACTTTCAGGACGTGTTGTGAATTGGACATTAAGAGATGATAATGTACGCCTGGAATTTCAATTGAACATACAGAATGGACCTGAGGCAGAGAATGTGCAACAGATAATAGCAGAAGCACTGAAGCAAAGTGAGTATGTACTAAAAGAAGTACCTCCGGAAATCGCAGTGCTCAATATTACAGGGGCCACAATCAACCTGGATGTATTGGTTTGGGTAAACGATATACGAAAAACACTTGCTATAAAGAGCGAGTTGCTAATGCGCATCCATAAAGCTCTAGCCGAGCATAATATTAAAATAACCTGATTCAAAATATCTAATTATAATAATGGACACCTCAGATTTCCGCGCCGTTCAGTTTTCCAAAACAACGCTTACAGAACTTATGATACCTACTTACGCCAACTTTGGCGGAAAGATACACGGTGGCGTATTGCTTTCGCTAATGGATAGAGTGGCTTATGTATGCGCTGCCAAACACGCTGGTGCTTATTGTGTAACTGCCTCGATTGATAGCGTAGATTTTTTAGCACCGGTGGAAGTAGGGGAATTAGTATCATTAAAGGCATCCGTAAATTATGTAGGACATTCTTCATTGGTTGTTGGTATCAGGGTTGTGTCTGAGAATGTAAAAACAAGAGTTGAAAAACATACCAATACAAGCTATTTTACAATGGTTGCTATGGATGAAAATCACAGGCCTGTAAAAGTGCCCGGACTATTCCTGGAATCTGAAGATGACATACGTCGTTTTATAGAGACATTAAAGCGAAATGAATTGAAAAAGGAGCAAAAGGAGAATATGCAAAAGATAAAAGCCAATGTAAATACTGAACAACATTTACATCTGCTGCAGGGAGAAAGGTGCATTGTAAAGAGTTAGCAAACCTAATCAGAAGTATCCCGACATTTAAAGAAAGATATATTGGTTTTTTTAGCGATCTCTGAAATGGTCGTTTTAAATATTGTCAGATCATTGCTTGCGTTATCTGTGTTTGGAAAGATATATGCCTGATATTTTCCGTTTGCATAAATCACCTTCCAACAATACTCTGGAACGGCTACACTATCTGCTCCTATGTAGCCTGCAATTCCATAATAACCTATAAATACTTCGACACTTCCAAATTCATTTGCTTCTTCACGCTCTTTGTTTTCCAATGCTTTCCAGATACCACGATTTAAAGAAGGAGCTTGTGGAAATATATTTGAATAATAAAAACATTCTGTCATCCCTGTTGTTGAACAGTCATTATCTTCTGCGGGCATGCAATGTCCTTTATCATAACCGCTGGTTTTGTAATCTTTGTTAAGCTCTGTTTCTTTATGTAATTCGGGATCTGTAGTAAAGAAGTTTTTTCTTTTTAAATGCTCATCACAATCCAGCATTTGTTTTGTTAGGGTATATTTCACCAAAAAAGGAATATGCTTTGATCTTATAAATGTGGATGAATAATAAGTATGATGAATTTGTATGGTGTCTTGTGCGTGACAAAATGTTGGCACAAAAAGCCAAAGTAGCAACCTTAATTTTTTCATTAATTACTGGGATAATTTATTCTTTCAGCATCTTTCCTGTTGTAATAGTAGCATTTCTTGGTTAATTATCTAATCCCCATCTATACCTTCCCACTGTATCTGGGTCAATCCATGAGTCGCAGGGCCGGAAAGGAAATCGCCATTAGGAGCATATCGTCCCCCGTGGCAGGGGCAGTCCCAGCTTCTTTCTGCATTGTTCCAGGTAACAATACATTTTGCATGAGGACATATTGGGTCAAGCGCATGTATGCGGCCATTTTCATCTTTGTATAATGCTACTTTTTTGTTTTCCCATATAGCTACCTTAGCTTCACCGGGAGCCAGCTCTACCAGCTCGCTTATTTTTTCATAGCTGAAACGCTTGCCAATAAAATTGCTTACTACATCAGCATTTTCTTTTACAAAATTTGCAAAGCCCGATATTGGTTTTATCCTGCCAGGGCTGAATAGTTTTTCATAAGGGCTGTCTTTATTTACGATAAGTCCGCATAGAATTTTAGCTGCCAATGAACCTAATGTCATACCATTGCCACCAAATCCTGTCGCTACATATACTTTATCGTGCCCTGGTAGTAGACCAATATATGGCAGTCCATCATCAGGTATATAATATTGAGATGACCATTTATAGTCTATTGAAGCTATATCAAAATAGTTATGCAAATATGCCTCAAGTTCTGTAAAGGTGTATTCGGGATTTTCATTGTGACCCGTCTTATGATCGAAGCCACCAGCAATCACATACTTTTTTCCACCTATTGTGTGCATGCGGAAATAGTGATAAGGATCTTTCATATCATAAGCCAGCCCATCAAAATAATTGCCATTTTTTAAAGTGAAAGCAGCAACATAGCTACGATAAGGAGCATTGTGAAGGTGTAGTATGTTTAAGCCCGGAGGGATGTGTGTTGCATAAACCACCTGGCCGGCTTTTATTTCTCCCAGTGATGTATTTGCAGTAATATGTTGACCAAATTCCACATTATTTACCATGCATTCCTGTAGCAGAACACCGCCTTCTTTTTCAAAGGCTTGTGCTAATCCTACTAAATACTTTATGGGATGTATCTGGCCTTGAAATTCGAAACGTATCGCTTTTTTAAAGGTCATGGGAACAGGTATGGAATCAGAGCAACTGGTTACAGCGCCTGCTCTTTGTGAGGCTGCTTTTATTTCATCAAGCTCATCAGCTTCTTTCTGTGTTTGGGCAAAAAGATAGCCACTTTTATATGCAAACTCTGAGTTAATATTAAATACATCGGTTAGGTCTTCAATCAGGTCAATGCCTTCACGTGCTCCTTTGGCCACAAGCTTTGCATTTTCTAAACCGAAGTTTTTTTCAATCTCATTATAAGGGGTGTCGAGTACAGTATTTAAATGAGCCGTAGTGCCACCAGAAGTGCCGAAGCCAATGTTGTGCGCCTCAGCAAGTATACATTTTTTGCCTTCCATCTGCAGTACCAAAGCAGTAGTGAGACCTGTAATACCACCACCTACTACGAGCACATCATATACCTTATCTTTTTGCCAGTTATTTACCGCTTTATAGTTTTCTATGCTGTTTTGCCATAAGCTCTTTTTTTCACCGTCTCTTTTCATAATCTGTCGGGAATATATTTTTAGTTATTAAATAAAAACCTCGCCATTGAGTGGCGAGGTTTGCATTTTTATCCCGATCAGATTATTAATATTATGTTTTTAACACTTTATTCAACTTCTATTTTTTCTTCACTTCCCTCTTTTTCTTTTTCTATTTTACCCCTGCGTAGTGGGTTGGTAGTATAGGTTGCATAATTATTCCTTTGCTTATATAAATCTATACATTGATATACCGCCTCACGAAAAGAGGTAGGATCTGCGATATTTTTTCCTGCAATATCAAATGCTGTTCCGTGGTCGGGAGATGTACGGATAATTGGAAGTCCGGCAGTATAATTTACACCTTCTCCGTTTGCAAGCGTTTTAAATGGAACTAATCCCTGGTCGTGATACATTGCAAGCACTGCATCGAATTGCTGATAGCTGTGATGCGCAAAAAATGCATCTGCGCTATACGGACCATAAACAAGCTGGTTGTGTTGTTGAAAGCTGTCTATAACCGGTTTGATAATTGTTTGCTCTTCAGTGCCTATCTGTCCTTCATCGCCTGCGTGCGGGTTCAATCCAAGTATAGCAATTTTTGGTTTGTCAATACCGAAATCCCTGATAAGACTTTCTCTTAGAACATTGATTTTTGATTGCAATAATTCCTTAGTAATTAAACCTGCAACTTTTGAAATGGGAACATGTTCCGTAGCTAAAGCGACCCGCAGATTATTATAATAGAGGAGCATTACAACATCCTTAGCTCCAAATTTATCTTTTAAAAATGGGGTATGACCAGTATAAGGAAAATCAGCGAGGTGGGTATTCCCTTTGTGAATAGGCGCGGTAACAAGTGCATCAAGCTCCCCATCTTTAAGACATTGTGCGGCCACCATTAAGGAACGTATAGCATACTTTCCAGCAGGATCAGTTAAGGTTCCCGGTTGCAAAGGCACTTCTTCATCCCAACAGTTAAAAATGTTTACTTGTTTAGGGTTTAGCTTGGTTAAGTCCTTAGTACTGGTAAAATTGAATTGGTAATCTGTAACAATACGACGATAATAATTAATGACTTTGTTTGAAGCGAAGACCACTGGCACACAAATATCCAGCATACGGTTATCTGAAAACGTTTTGATGATAAGCTCCAGGCCTATGCCGTTCAAGTCACCTGTTGTAATGCCTATAATTGGTTTCTCATTATGTTGCATGTACGAAGTTTAAAAAGGATTAAGATTTACCATAATTAATTAAAAAATCAAGAAGCATACGCATACCATACGCTGTACCCCCTGCTGTAAAATAACCACGCTTTCCCATTGTAAAAGATACACCTGCAATGTCAAAATGCATCCAGGGATAACTTGTAAAATATTCTAAGAATTTACCGGCAGTAATTGCGCCTCCCGACGGACCGCCTACATTTTTAATATCTGCTATTTCCGATTTTATCAAATCGCCATATTCATCCCATAGCGGATATTCCACCAATCTTTCATATTGCCTGAATCCGCTATCACGGAATGCCTGCTTGTTACTATCATCAGCTGTACCCATGCACACAATACCATGCTCGCCAACCGCAACAGATGCAGCACCGGTAAGGGTGGCAAAATCTATTACAAGTTCAGGATTATATCTTTTTGCCCAATGCAGTGCGTCGGCAAGTATCAACCTTCCTTCTGCGTCTGTGTTCAGCACTTCTACCTTTGTACCACTATACATTGTAATCACATCGCCAGGTACATAGGCATTTTCACCTGGGCGATTATCGGTAGCGGGTACCAATGCTATTATATGAAGAGGCAATTGCAATTTAGCTATTGCATATATGCTTCCGGTTACTAATGCGGCACCACTCATATCACTTTTCATTCTATCCATGGAATTTGTAGTAGGTTTTAATGACAAACCACCTGTATCATACACAACCCCTTTCCCTACTAATACAATAGGCCTTTTGTTTATGGCTTTTGCAGGCTTATATTCCATAATAGTAAAAGTAGGAGGCTCCTGGCTTCCCAGGTTTACAGATAGTATACCACCCATTTTCTCTTTTTGTATTTGAGCTTTTTGAAGAGTGGTTACTTTAAATTTTGCCTCTTTTCCCATCGCTGCAATTTCTTTTGCCAACTGTACTGCGGTAAGGTAATTAGGCGGTTCGTTTACAAGAGTGCGTACACGATAAATGCTATCAGTAATAATAGCAAGTTTTGCAACGTCTTTCGGGGATATGGATTGCTTTGTAAAATTTATGAATCGCAGGCTATTAATTTGTTTCGCAGCATCAGTTCGATATTTTAAGAATTGATAATTTGCTAATGCTATTCCTTCGGCAACAGAATATGCGGCATCTTGTATGCCTGATAGATTGGTAATAGTTATTTCGTCAAGTTTTTGCTTATTAAGTATAGCTTGTAGTTCTACACCAGTTTTGCGACATGCTTCAGTGGTTTGCCATTCTGTTTTCTTAGCTTTGAGGAAATACAAGAAAATAAAACGGCCATATTGATTAACGGAAATAAGAGACTGATCGCTATTTAATGCACTTTTGATATATGCCAGTTCGTTTGAATTAAATCCTTCAATTTGTCCTAATGAATCAATATCATCTAAAATATATAGTTGACTTTTCTTTGCCTTCTGAACTATTTTAAATTCCATTCTTTATTTTTTAAATAGGGTGCAAAGTTATATTGATAGTACGACAATATGGAGGCAAACTAATTCTCACTACCAGAAAATTAAATAATATAGATGAAGCAGGATCATGAAATTTTGGCTTTTAATAATTGAATTTCTCATTTTTGCACGATGCAATACACATTAAAGAAAAGTTTAGGGCAGCATTTCCTTCACGATGAGAACATAAGTAAAAAGATTGTATTGCAACTAAAGCATACGCATGAAATGCAATTGCTTGAGATAGGCCCCGGTGGTGGAGCGCTTACTAAATATCTGGCCGAATGGAAAGATATTAATTATAAAGCGGTTGAAATAGATGAGGAAAAAATTAAATACCTCCTCAAAACATATCCTTATCTTGAAGGGAAAATAATACATAAAGATATCCTGAAAGCGGAAGTGCCTTTTGAAAGCAATTTTAGTGTGATTGGCAATTTCCCGTATAATATTTCATCTCCTATTTTGTTTAAAGTGCTTGAATGGGAACCTCAGGTGGATGAAGTAATTGGTATGTTCCAGAAAGAAGTGGCACAAAGAATAGCAGAAAGGCCGGGCTCTAAATTATATGGCATTCTTAGTGTATTAATGCAGGCATTTTTTAAAGTAGAATATCTTTTTGATGTTCATGAAAATTGTTTTATACCACCACCAAAAGTAAAAAGCGGAGTGATAAGGTTTACCAATCTGCACAACCCTCACGATATAACTAATAAAAAGAAATTTATCAATCTGGTAAAAGCTGCTTTCAATCAACGAAGAAAAACCTTGCGCAATGCATTAAAAAGCACTTTACCTGCCGATTTACTTGCAGAACCAATCATGGATAAAAGAGCGGAACAGCTATCGGTTACAGATTTCGTAGGTATATATAACAAATATAAATAATGCAAAAAAAAGATTTAGGAAAGGTTTTAATAGCAGCGTCTGTACATAGAATTTTAACTGAGGGCCTTGCAGACGCAGGATACGAATGCATTATAGAAGAAAAGATCACCCAGCAGAAAGCATTTGACCTGATAAGAGATTGTGTCGCGGTAGTCACATCTACCAGGTTACAATTAGATAAAAGGTTAATAGATGCCGCTTCGGAACTGCGCTGGATAGGCCGAATGGGTTCCGGAATGGAAGTGATAGATGTATCTTATGCAGAAAATAAAGGAATAACTTGTTTCAGTAGCCCTGAAGGTAACAGTAATGCGGTAGCAGAGCACGCCTTAGGGATGTTGTTAGGTGTTACCAAGCATATTGCCTGGAGCAACCTTGAAGTAAAGCAAGGCTTATGGCTACGGGATCAAAACAGAGGTATGGAGCTTGAAGGAAAAACAATAGGTATAATAGGATTTGGGCATACAGGCAGAGCTTTTGCAAGAAAATTACAGGGTTTTGATATGAAGATCATGGTCTTTGATAAATACTGTCAAGACGATATTCCATCTCAATTTATTAATTGCGGGGATCTTACCCCCATTTTTGAACAGGCTGATATAATAAGTTTTCACGTTCCAATGCAGGAAGATACTATACATTACCTGAATGAGAATTTTATTACAAAAATGACCAAAGGTTTCATTGTGATTAATACGTCTAGAGGAATAGTGGTTGATACAAAGGCACTTTGGGAAGGATTAGAAAGTGGTAAAATCAAAGGAGCTTGTTTAGATGTGTTAGAAGAAGAACCTATTGAAAAAATGAGTGGAGATATGAGGCAATTACTAAGGCAGATTTCAGATTTACCGAATGTAATAATAACACCACATATTGCAGGCTATAGTGTTGAGGCTCTGTATAAAATGAGTAAAATCCTTTTATATAAAATTTTAACGCTTAAGAAATAAAAAAAGATTACGTTTTTTTTTGAAAAATAAAAGTTAAGGTGAAGATTTTTAACAGAATATTTTATCTTTACCCCTCATTTGGTTAATAAATTTTTAATGCAGGATATGACACGTAATTTACGTTATCTATTTCTATTGTTGTTTATCGGCCTCACTGGCGCTTCTTATGGTCAGGCTGCACCTGGAGAAATTGATGGTAAGGTGATAGACGAAAAGGGCCAAACAGTAATTGGCGCCGTTGTAACAGTAAGCACCGGAGGTATCACCAAGACTGGTGCCCAAACGGATTTCGACGGTAACTATATAATCAAACCTCTGGAACCGGGCCGTTATGATGTTACCGTTAAAGGGTTGAACTATAAAGAAACTACGATTACAGACGTAATTGTAAGTGCCGATAAAACAACCGCCCTAAATTTTACACTTCAAACCAACACAACAACGTTAACAGAACACGTCGTTACTGCTTATAAAGTACCTCTTGTAGACAAATATAATCCGGGTGGTCAGCAAATAATTACCTCAGACCAAATTGAAAAACTACCAACACGTCAAACCAATGATGTAATAGCCACAGCACCGGGTGTTTATCAGTCTAAAAGTGGTGGAAGTATTAGCATAGAAGGCGGACGTTCGGATGGTAATAACTATATTGTAGATGGTGTATTAACACTTGCTGGTCGCGGTGTCAATCTGCCTCAGAACTCAGTTGACCAAATAGAGGTGAATACATCTGGTTTGTCTGCTAAATATGGAGATGTAATGGGTGGTGTGCCAGTTATCACTACGAAAGGAGCTGCTCCGATACTTACAGGTGATGTTTTGTTGCAAACATCTGTAGACGGATATAATAATAATCTCGTTTCTTTCTTTATATCAGGCCCTTTATATCGTAAAAAGTTATCTGACGGTAGTAAAAAAAATATAATCGGTTTCAATTTAGGAGCTGACTTTTATGACAATCGTGATCCCAACCCGTCTTATATTGGTTATTATACTGTCAAGCCCGGTGAATTGCAAAATTTACAAAATAATCCTCTGCACTTAACAAGTGATGCTTCTGGTAATCAGGTATTCAGATATTCATCTGAATACGTACTTGACAGTGACCTTGTACATAAAAAGACCTACCCCAATACTCAAGTTCTGGAAGGACGTTTAACTGGTAAATTGGATTTTGAACTGGGAAATAATCTTAACCTGGTAGCAGGAGGAAACTTTAATTATACAAAAACCCAGGACGGTGGTTATACTTTAGATTTATTTGATCAAAATGCGACACCTGTAACTAAAAATTATACAGGTCGTGGGTATGTACGCTTCTCACAGAAATTTGGTAAGTCTACAGGTGCAGGGGAAGCTCCTAAGTCAGGTAATATATCTAATGTCTACTATCAGTTGCAAGGTGATTATCAATTGGACTACACTGGTACGTACGATCCCAGGTTTAACCATAATATATTTGACTATGGCTATGTTGGCAAATTTAATGAACAGTATTCATCCTTTTATAACCCTTTTACCGGCGTGGATTCAGTTACCGGCATCCGGGGTGTTACCTATCAAGGCCCGGGTGTTACTTCCGTAACTTTCCAGCCATCTAATCTAAATCCTATATTGGCCAATTATACACAGGAATATTACAATCAGTCAAGCCTTCCGATTACCAGCACTAACCAGATACGCTCAAACTTGGGATTATTAAATGGCGATTTCCCTAATTTCACATATGGTTATTTTCCTAATGTCGGGAACGGTGTAAATGGCTACTCTTTCGCTCAGGATGCACAATATTCGTTTAGCGCAGATGCCTCTTTTGATCTTCAAATTGGTAAGAACAGACATTCAATAGAATTTGGCTTGTATTATCAACAACAGGTAGAAAGAGGTTATTCAGTTGCTCAAGGGGTTTCGAATACTTATTCTTTATGGGAATTAATGCGCCAATTAACAAATTCTCATATTGCGATAGATAAAAATAACCCAGTTTTTGTAGTAGGTGGCAAACGTTATTCTTTGGCTCAAGTTAAGAGCGGCTTAGTTAATCCAGGTCCCGCTGATACTATTCTATATAATCTTGCTGCTAACACTGCTGCGCAGAGTACATTTGATAAAAATTTAAGAACTAAGCTTGGATTGAACCCTAATGGAACGGATCTAATAAATGTAGATGCGTACGATCCTAATGAGTTTTCTCTTAGTATGTTTAGTCCGGATGAATTATTAAACAGTGGTACTTCCTTTGTAAGCTATTACGGGTATACTTATACCGGAGGTCCACAAACAGGGCAAGTAAATTTCTCTGACTTCTTTAACCAAAAAAGTGCTAATGGCAACTATACAAGAGCTATAGCTCCATTTTCTCCAAACTATACTGCAGGATATATATTGGATAAATTTCAATTTAAAGATATTAATTTCAACATTGGTTTGCGTGTAGATAGATTTACAGATAATGAACAAGTGTTGGACGATCCTTATTCTTTATATCCTGAGAAGACTGTAGCAGGAGTGTCAGGTGCGCAAAACACTATCAATGGTGGTAAACATCCGGCTAACATAGGGGGTAATTATGTAGTTTATGTAGATGATAATACCTCATCGTCTCCTAATATAATCGGATACCGCAACGGTGATAACTGGTATGATCCTACAGGTAAATTAATACAGGACCCTTCTGTATTAAAAACTTATAGTGGTGGCCGTGATCCTCAGCCATATTTGCAAAATCATAATCAAAAAATTACTGATTCTTCTTTTGACCCTAATGGATCATTCAGAAACTATACACCACAGGTAAATTTGATGCCGCGCTTACAGTTTTCTTTCCCGATCTCTGATGTGGCTCTGTTATATGGGCATTACGATGTATACGTTCAACGTCCAACTACAGGCGTTATAACTTCGCCTACCCAATACTATTTCATGCAGCAAAATGCTCAATTTATAATTAATAACCCTGATTTAAGGCCTCAGAGAACATTTGACTATGAAGTAGGATTCCAGCAAAAACTTACTGATCAAAGTTCTATTACAATATCTCTGTTTTATAAGGAACGTAAAGACATGATCCAGGTACGTCCTTATTTATATGCATGGCCTATTACATATTATACGTTTGGCAATCGTGACTTCTCTACAACAAAAGGGATGACTTTGAAATATGATCTTCGCAGAATAGGTCATTTGCGTATGAACTTATCATATACTCTACAATTTGCTGATGGTACTGGTTCTGATGCCGTTTCTACCAACAACGGATCTGCCAACCAAATATCTCCATATGGCTTATTACAGAACTTGATTTCATCTGGGTTACCTAACCTGCGGTATAGCACTTTTTTAAATATTGATAGCCGCCATGATATAGTAGCTAATCTTGACTATCGTTATGATGAAGGAGAAGGTCCTGTTGTAGGAGGTAATCATATTCTGCAAAATGCCGGTGCTAATCTTATTTTTAGCACACGCAGCGGGGAGCCATATACACGATTGATTGACCCAGTAAGTAATCAGATCGACGGGTCAGTAAATGGTTCTCGTTATCCCTGGCACTACAATGTAAATCTTAGGATAGATAAAGAATTATCACTATCTACCGGGAAGATGAAAAAACGTATGGCTGAAACAGGTGTGAAGCCTAAAAGACAATTATCATTAGACGTATTTGCTTATGCTCAAAACCTTTTAAATACAAAAGATATTCTTTTCGTATACGGTTATACAGGTCGTCCTAATGACGATGGTTATTTGGCATCACCATTTGGCCAGGCCGCTATACCGCAGCAGACTAACCCGGCATCGTATGCATTAATATATCAATTATATCACAATAGCCCTGGCAATTATAACTTACCAAGGCAAATAAATTTAGGTGTTCAATTTAATTTCTAATAAGTAATATAACTTAACAAGTTATGATATTCAAGATTAACAAAGGGCTTGCAATTATATTAGGGTGTGCTGGAATGATTGGTGCGACATTGCATGCTCATGCACTTCCTAACGTTCAGAATACGCATCGGACGGGTACAAGCCCATTATTGCGTACTGCCGCCGGTTGTTTACCAGCTACAACGGCTCAAGACCTGGCTATAAATAACGTCCGTGCACGATTAATGACAGGTGGTGATATGTGGTGGAACATCGGTACTGCGAGCGCATCTTATGTGGTACCTGCAAATGGTAATGCCAGTTCTGAATTTGCCAGCTCCTGTTGGATTGGTGGATTTGATAAGCAAGGACAGCTAAAGGTAGCAGCCCAGACTTATCGTCAGGACGGTAATGATTATTGGCCCGGTGCGCTGGATGCAAATGGGACTATTACCAAAAATGAGTGCTCTAACTGGGATAAAATCTGGGTAGTAAATAAATCT
>DATNFP010000199.1:0-53634 GCA_035606335.1 Flavipsychrobacter sp.
TCCCCGAACTCGCTGCAGCTATTAGCGAAACAGACCAGCTGGTAGTTGAGCAGGCTGAGATACAGACCAAATACGACGTATATATAGAAAAGGAAAAAGAACTTGTGAAAAAGATGGCCTCTCTTGAAGGATTGACAATCCCTGAAACATTTAGCTATGATAAACTAACCGCGCTATCTGCTGAAGCCAGGCAAAAATTAAACAAGATAAAACCACGCACATTAGGGCAGGCAAGTCGTATTAGTGGAGTGAATCCCAGTGACATACAAATATTAATGGTTTATATGGGGAGGTAAAATTAATTATCCCCTGTTATAAAAAATATGGATATCCAGGCTTCTATTTTTCATTATTGCAATTACCAGGACCGTTGCCATATGGAAGTGAGGAATAAGCTTTATGACCTGGGTTGCATCACAATGGAAGTAAATGAACATATTGCAAAATTGATAGAAGCCGGCTTACTCAACGAAGAGCGATATGCACGTTCTTATGCACGAGGAAGATTCAAGATGAAACAATGGGGCAAGAGAAAAATAATTCAACAGCTAAAAGCTCATCAGATATCTGAATATTGCATAAAAAAAGCATTGAAGGAAATAGACGTTGATGAGTATATGAAAACACTGCACAAGCTTGCAGAAAAAAAGTGGCAGGGTTTATGCACTGAAAAGAGTAAGCTAACGGCGAAAGCAAAGCTGTATAGGTATCTGATACAAAAAGGTTATGAGAACGATCTTGTACAAGACGTTATTAATGAATTAATAAAATAATGACTTTCTCGTTTGCGGAAATAATTATATTTACAGTGAAAAGCGGGCATTATATGGTGCAACAGGTAACAGAAGGTGTGAGTATTACAGTGGAAACTTTCTATCAGCCGGCTCAGTCAAATCCGTTGAGCTCAGAATACCTTTTTGCTTACAGGATCACAATAGAGAATCTCAGCACGATGCCTGTAAAATTACTTCGTCGTCATTGGCACATCATAGATAGCAATGGATCTTACCGCGAGGTGGAAGGTGACGGAGTAGTAGGCCAGCAGCCTATTATTGAGCCCGGTGAAAGTTATCAGTATGTATCTGCAGCCAACCTTCGCAGCGATATGGGGAAAATGTACGGCACTTATCAAATGGAAAATCTCTACAACAAAAAGCTGATAAGTGTGAATATCCCCGAATTTCAGCTTATTGCTCCATTCAAAATGAACTAAAAAACATAAAAATTTTTCCTTCCCAACTCTTTAGTTTTTAATTGTTTAAAATTTCTATGATACCCTCACCTCACTGAAACCGTGTATGAATGGGCTTTTGGGTATAAATTTTAATATAGCTTTGTTGTACGTTACACAAGAACTCCCTAACAAAAAAGCCTGCGCTCTGTGGTATGAAAACAGAAATTTCAATACTGATTGCAGACGACGACATAGACGACATAGAGTTTATCAGAGATGCCTTTCATCGAAGTGCCTTTGCCGGATCGCTGCAATTTTTTAGGAATGGTGACAACCTGATGGCTTATTTGCTTCAGTCAAAGCAAGCATACGAACAAGAGCATGCCGCATTGCCCCAATTGCTGCTACTTGATCTGAATATGCCTATGAAAGATGGCTATGAAGTGCTAAAAGAAATAAAAGCGGACGTAGTATTAAAAAATGTTCCGATAATAGTTGTCTCATCGTCGCCCCGAATGGATGAGGAGGAGCGATGTATAGGAATGGGATGCAGGAAATATTATAAAAAGCCAATTTCCCTTGCAGAATATGATGAACTGGTGGGTGGTATCTATAAGTTTTTGGAAACAGCTTAAAAAGGTACTTAGTGTTAATTCCCTTAACCAAATAATGATATTCAAATAAGCTAATATTTTCGTACCTTTGCGGCCAAATTACTGACCCTTCCTTTTTATTCCTGAAAGGAAGGGTTATTTGTTGTAAGGAAAAATATAAAAGATTTCTATAAACTCTTAATCAGAGCAGGTAAAATTTATTATGGATATTCGCAACATTGCCATCATCGCACACGTCGACCATGGCAAGACAACACTGGTAGATAAAATATTACACACCACACACGTATTCCGCGACAACCAGGAAACAGGTGAGCTGATAATGGACAGCAACGATCTGGAACGTGAACGTGGTATTACCATATTTAGCAAAAACGCTGCTGTAATTTATAAAGGCGTAAAGATAAATGTGATAGATACTCCAGGCCACGCCGACTTTGGCGGTGAAGTGGAACGTGTGTTGAAAATGGCCGATGGCGTGCTATTGCTTGTGGATGCCTTCGAAGGCCCTATGCCACAAACAAGATTTGTGCTGCAGAAGGCATTGCAGTTGAACCTGCATCCAATAGTAGTGATAAACAAAGTAGATAAGCCAAACTGCCGTCCTGAAGAAGTTCATGATGCCGTTTTTGAATTATTCTACCAACTCGATGCTACTGAAGAACAACTTAATTTCCCTACACTCTATGGTTCTTCAAAGCAAGGCTGGTTCAATACATCGCTTACCCAAACAGAAGATATAACACCTCTGCTCGATGTCATTCTCGAAAAAGTACCTGAGCCACAAGTGAAAGAAGGTAATTTGCAAATGCAGATAACCTCGCTTGATTATTCAAGTTTCCTTGGCCGTATTGCCATAGGAAAAGTAACGCGTGGAAGCATAAAAGAAAACCAGCCCATTACACTATGCCGTCTTGATGGCACTATGACACGTACCCGAGTAAAGGAACTCTATGTGTTCGAAGGAATGAGCAAAAAGAAAGTAAGTGAAGTAAACGCCGGCGATCTTTGTGCTGTAGTAGGTATAGAAGGTTTCCAGATAGGTGAAACGATTGCTGATGCTGAAAATCCTGAAGCTCTTACGGTAATACATATCGACGAGCCAACCATGAACATGCAGTTCAGCATTAATAACTCTCCATTCTACGGACGTGAAGGTAAATTCGTAACCAGCCGAAACCTACGTGATCGCCTGATGAAAGAATTGGAGAAAAACCTGGCGCTGCGTGTAAAAGATACAGACGATGCTGATAAATTCCTGGTATATGGTCGTGGCATTCTGCACTTGAGCGTACTCGTGGAAACAATGCGTCGTGAAGGATATGAGCTGACTGTTGGCCAGCCGCAGGTAATAGTAAAAGAAATAGATGGCCGCCGTTGCGAACCATATGAAGTATTAGTTGTTGACGTACCTGCTGAATTCAGCGGAAAGGTAATAGACCTGGTGACACAGCGCAAAGGTGAAATGCATATAATGGAAACAAAAGGTGAAATGCAGCACCTTGAGTTTGAGATACCATCACGTGGCTTGATAGGCTTGCGTTCTCAAATGCTTACTAATACTGCCGGTGAAGCTGTAATGGCACACCGTTTCGATGAATACAAACCCTGGAAGGGTCATATACCCGGACGTAATAACGGTGTATTGCTTGCCAAGCAAGGCGGGAACTCGACCGCTTATTCAATAGATAAATTACAGGATCGTGGAGCATTCTTTATTGATCCGGGAGATGAAGTGTATTCCGGACAGATAATAGGGGAACATATTAAGCCAGGAGACTTGGTAGTGAATATTGTAGAAGGAAAGAAACTTACCAATATGCGCGCCAGCGGTAGTGATGATTCTGTACGTATTGTCCCGAAAATACAAATGACACTGGAAGAATGTATGGAATATATACAGCAGGATGAGTGTATAGAAGTTACGCCCCAAAGCATCCGTCTTCGTAAAATAATGCTTGACGAAGAAGACAGAAAAAAATTCCAGAAAATGATGAAATCAGAAGCATAAGAAATTAGAAAAGGATTAGTCTTTTTAAAACCGTCCCAGTTACTGGGGCGGTTTTGCTGTATTATGTAAAAAATTAATCTTAATCTACCCAACCAACAAGCTACTCGAGTCGTCTATACTTTAACAATCCTTTAAAACATGAGGTACCTATTACTATTTTTATTCATATCATACCCTTGTTTCGCTAACGCACAAATAGCGAAAACAAATCATCTTGATCCATCCGTAGTCACAGGCCATTTTTTCATAAAAGAAAATACCAAAGGATATGAAGAGCAGATCAATGTAAACTACCTGCTTACCCCTGCGCCATTTAGTAAGGTGATAAATATGGAGTTGGGCACCGCAAATCCGAGGGAGCTAAGTTGCAAACTTGTAACTGCGAAGGGTAGAACGATAACCGATTGGCAGCCCACAGACATAAGTTATGTTTATCATCATCAGTTTGATATATCCTCACTCAACCAGGGAGATTATCGCCTGGATGTATATTCCGGTAAAGACAATAAAGTATACAGCATACCATTCACCAAAAATTAAACCTATTGCATAAAAATTCTTATATGAGATACTTTAGGCTGTTTACGATTATCATTACAGCGCAAACGGTAGTTGCGCTGTCTGCTTTACAGGCGACAGCACAATTGGATAGCTGTAATGTATTTCTTCAAGGGAAGCATATAGAAGTAGGTATAAATGTAAACGGTGCTTTTGGGTCGAGCGTTCAGGGTCCTTCAGGTTATCACGGCAGGACTACAGGTGCGTCCATGCAGCAATCTTGCGGTTCAATAGGCGGTTGCTATAGTGGTACATTAGGTGTCGGATTCGTTGCAGACCCAGATAAAGATGGCTGGACAGTAGGTACTCCAACCTATATTGGTGATTATTTTTTGCCCGGTGATCCACAGGAAGGATGGGCTATACAAATAAATGGTAAAAGAACAAATTTCTTTAATGGTAGTGGGTATGCAACCTGTGGTGTTAATCCAATACCAACTAATGCCACTGGTACTAATCTATCTTATGCTAACGATGGCAAATCGGTAACAGGCGAATGGCAAGGAACAGTAGATAATCTTGTTACAATAAATCAGGAAACGACACTCGATTCAGGCAATGTGTTTTTCACAATGTATATTACGGTATACAATAATACAAGTGATACACTTCATAACCTTTATTATTTAAGAGAAGTAGACCCGGATAATGATGTAATGGATGCGCCTTCGAGCTTTACGGGCAATGCATATGAAACTTATAACTATATACCATATCAATTACCTAATCCACAAAATAGAACGCTTGTGGCAGCCTTGGGGGCCGCATATCCTAAAAAATCCTTTTTAGGACTTGGAACACTGGACTGCCGTGCAAGATGTTTTATTTTACAAGGAGGGCTTACTCCTCCTGATGGAGATAGCTTGGATACAATGTTTAATTCATATAATATACTGGATCATGACTCATATGATTCCACCTATTATTATTACACAGGCACTCATACTGATTCAACTAAGATAATTGGCTATAATCCTGAAACTGGCAAACCAATTTATGGTTCAGCATATAACTATTACTATAATGATGTGGGTATTGGACTCGTTTTTAATTTAGGAGACTTGATGCCGAATGATAGCATGACGTTCGCTTATGCCTATGTGCTTCGTGAAGCAGATCTGGATTCTGCCTTTCAGTCTACTCTGCCCAAATGGAAAAATGGAGATGATACATCAGCCTCGTTCGGAGGCTATCTTACCGGACATGGAATGTCTGTATGCAAGAATAGCGTAGTGCCTTTAAAGATTACACGTGGAGGCTATTATCACTGGACATGGTATGCTTCTAACACCAATGGCTTTGACTCTACGGTAGTTGTAGCAAATTACATGGGCAACCCAAACGATAAGAATCTTACCGTTCTTGACTCTCTTGCGGGGCCAGAATCGGGATTGGATACGAATCATGGCCTTACAAACAAAATAACAATGGGTTCTCAACCCCGTACTATTATAGCGATCGGTGTATCACAAGCATGTGTGCCCGATACAATAGTAATGCATCTCATTCCTAATCTTTCCCCTCCGCCAAGAGTAACCCCAACTGTTTATTACTGTCAGCATTCAAAACCTGCTCAATTAACTGCTGAGGGTACTTTCCTCAGATGGTACAAAAGTTTGTCGGGAGATACAGGTTCGGTAACGCCTCCTACCCCATCAACTGATTCAGTTGGCACGCATATATATTATGTTACCCAAACAGTGCAAAGCTGTGTAAGCGATATGGCAGCAATAACCGTAATAGTTAATCCACCACCACCGCCGATACAAGTAGGTAACAATAGCCCATTATGTCTTGGAGATACTGCAAGGCTTGTAGTTGATTCTGCAGCCGCTGCCACTTATACATGGACAGGTCCGAATGGCTTTAGCAGCACGCAAAGAACTCCTGAAGTTCCAGACATTGTAATTGCGGATAGTGGTAAATATAGAATACAGCTTCTTGTAAAAGGATGTCCGGTACAGGATGCAACAACAAATGTGCGTATAGACCAGGTAATAGCAAACATCGGAATAGATACGGATAAAGTATGTATCAGTGCACCGGTAAATATACGATTCACGGGTATTGCCCCTGATACCGGAACAACATATACGTGGAATTTTGCGGGAGCTGCTATCGAGAATGGCAGTGCAAAAGGTCCATACATTGTAAAATGGGATACTTTGGGCACCAAACAAATAATTTTGGACGTGAGCAACTGGCGTTGCGATGCAAAAGATACGCAAACAATAAAAGTGTCCTTTGCCCCACAAGCAGCATTCAGTATGAAGAAAAATGTGTGTCTGAATGATACTGCAAGCATACAGGTGGCAAGCTATAGTTTGCAAAACGCTTCAAACCTTATATGGCAGTTTGATAGTGCTACTATTGCTGATGGCGGCACTGCAGGCTTCTACGTAGCCTCATGGAATACGCCGGGACAAAAAATAGTGCAGTTATCTATCGATTATCCTGAATGTGTGCGTGGCCCAATAGCCGATACGATCACAGTACATAATCCGCCAAATGCAGCAATACTAAATAGCACTAGCAGAGAGGAGACAATTTGTGTAGGAGATAGCGTGACATTTACTGCAACAAGTGATTCCGGATATAGTTATGAATGGAGTCCCGCTTATTACTTCCCAAGTAATTTGAAAAATAGCAATACAGCAATAGGTATAATACAGGCATCAGGAGATATATATCTAAGGGTAACAGATCAGTATGGATGTACAGTACAGGATAGTATGTATATATCAACTCAGCCTTGTTGTATTGTGGCTTTCCCTTCAGCTTTTACACCTAATGGAAACGGCCTGAACGATGTATTCTTACCAAAAACTATCGGCCATCACCAGGTGAAGATATTCAAAATCGTTAACAGGTGGGGTCAGACTGTATTTGAAAGTAAAACTGAAACAGAAGGATGGGATGGCAAATTCAATGGTGTGCCGCAGGATATAGGTACTTATTTCTGGTACATCAATTATCAGTGCGATGGTAAAACTATAGAGCAAAAGGGAGAAGTAACATTAATACGATAAAACATAAAAGTTTATATAAAGGGGCGGCTCGAACACAGCCGCCCACAATTGTTAAACGGAGAATTAAAAAAGGATTAGAAGTTAAAAATTTAGTAGAAAAGCTGATTTTTTAATATATTTATGATGCCCTAAATCAAAGGATTTATGAAAAAATTGTTACTACTTGTTTTATTGAATATTGTAGTGATTTTTAGCTATGGTCAATCTGCCAGGCAATCGAATGATAATTCAGTAATTGGCGGGAGTTTTTATTATAATGTGACAAGCAAAGGAATAAAGCACCAGATCAACATTAATTATTCCCTCTTTCACCTGCCATTTCACGACGCATTTACTATGATGTTACATACAGCAAATAATCTTGAGCTGACTGCTAAAGTAGTAAATAGCGCAGGTGCGGTAGTTATAAAGTGGAAGCCTGAAAAAGTAAATTACAGGTATGAGCATGAATTTAACATATCGGCATTACCCACCGGGAAATACCATATGGATATCTATGCAGAAAATGGAAGTAATAAAATTTATAGTATTCCTTTCAACAAAGAATAATAACAAACTATAGCTCTAACTAAATAATTTAAAATGAAATATCGCTATCCTCTAAATTATATTGTTGCATTTCTTTTACTACAACTTTTAGTGGCCGGACCCTCTTTTGCGCAGTTGGATAGTTGTAATGCTTTTTTAAAAGGGGCATATATTGAAGTTGGTGTAAACACAAACGGAGCTTATGGCTCCAGTATTGCCGCACCTCCTGGCTTTCATCCTAAGGGAGGGGCTTCCACACAAAATGTATGTACCAATAGCTGTCCTAATTTTGGAGAAGGTTTGGGGTTCGTTGCAGATCCCGATAAAGATGGCTGGACTGTAGGAACGCCGTATCCATATTATGGTGATTACTTTTTGCCGGGTGATCCGCAGGAAGGATGGGCAATTGAACTGAATTACAATTATGCAAAAGCGTGGAATGGAAGTGGTTTTGACGGATGCGGCGGAACACCATTCAGCTCCCCAGCTCTGAGCGGTAAAAATATTTCATATAGTGCAGCCGGCCCAAGGGTGAGCAGTGTGTGGCAGGGAAAGATGGACAGTGTAAGAATAACACAGCTTACTACCCTCGATACTAATACTGTTTATTTCACTGTATATATCACTTTGACCAACACTTCATCCAAAGTGATAAAAGATGCAATGTATTTGCGGACGCTTGACCCTGATAATGCAGAACCGGAGAGCGGACAGTTTACAACAGATAATATCATTACATACCAATTACCCAATCCCAAGAACAGAACACTTGTATCCGCAACAGGTACAGGAAATGATTCCACCGGAGCTATTGTGGATATACCCCAAGCTTATCTCGGTCTTGGAACATTAGATTGCCGTGCGAAATGCTTTATAATAAAAACAAGTTTAACGCCTGACGAGGGAAACCTGGATAGTATGTACGGAGCTAATGGTGGAATTGGCGACACAACGGATTATATATATGGCCTGAATGACGAATTAGTACAAGACGTAGGTATTGGTCTTGTTTTTAAACTTGGAGATATACAACCACATGACAGTGTAAGCTTTGCTTATGCGTATGTATTAAGGCAGGCAGATCTGGATTCTGCATTTTTAAGCACGCAGCCAAGATGGATAGCTAATGATGATTCAATAGCACATGCAACACAGGATACCGCTTTGGTTTGCAAAAATAGTTGGTCCAGGATCTCTATTGTAAATGGTAGTTACTACAACTGGCAATGGTATGGTAGTGGTCTTGATACAACTAAAGGAACTGTGGTGGATGTTAAAGTAGGTTCCACCGTAAAATCAGTAATGGCTGTAGGTAGCACAGCATCGTGCGCATCTGATACATTGATTATATATCTGAGTCCTGACTTATCTCCTCCCCCTGTTGGGCCCGGTACTCTATATTATTGCCGTGGCGCAGTGGCGACCCCATTGATTGCGGTAGGTCAAAATTTACTGTATTATCATACTAATGATTCAACCGAAAAAGGCGTTGCATCATTAATACCCAGCACAGACTCTATCGGGACAATAACCTATTACGTGTCGCAGACAGTTCGTGGCTGTACTAGCCCCCGTACACCAATAACTGTTACTATTACGCCTCCGCTTCCTGCATTGGGCGTACATGAAAATGGTTTGCTGTGTCTTGGCGATACGCTGAGGCTATATGCAGATTCTGCAACAGGGTATACCTATCAATGGACAGGCCCTGACTTAGCTAGTACGGACCAGAATCCGATATTACCGGGTATCAAACTACAAGACACAACTTATACGATGGTTGCAGACTCTGCTAATTGTCCTACCTATCCATCTGTAGTGCATGTACCACTCCATGCCATAATAGCAGAAATAGGTGCGGCAAGAAATACCGTATGTCTTGGAGACTCATTGCATATCTATTTCTCTGGCCTTACCCCTGATACTGGTACTAATTATACCTGGGGCTTTGGCGAAGCTATAGTAGAAAGTGGCAGCGGTGGTGGCCCGTATATAGTAAGATGGGACACAGTGGGTACAAAGAAAATAACACTCCACATCACAAATTGGCGATGTGAATCGGATACTTCTGCCACATTTACTGTGGCTACAGCTCCGGCAGTAGGCTTTAATATAAAGAAAGACGTATGCGTAGCAGATACCACGTCATTGCAGGTAGCAGATTACAGCCTTCTTAATGCTGCAACAATAAATGTAAACGGAGATGGGGCGAATGTAATAAATGGCAGCACGGACGGTAATTATAGCCTATCGTGGAACACTGCAGGGTATAAAGTAGTACAGGTAGAAGTAACCTATCCACAATGTGCAAGAATAGCGGCAGATAGCGTGGATGTACATAATCTGCCACCCGCACAAATTCAGAGTATAAGCCGCAACAATATATGTGTTGGCGATACTGTGACTTTTGCAGGGGTTAAGAATAACCAGTATACTTACGAATGGAATCCGGTAGCCTATTTCCGGAATTATCAACAAGGCGGTAATACTGCAATAGGCGCGGTGCAAGCTACGGGAGAAATATATCTGACAGTAATAGATCCATTTGGATGCCAGGCAACAGATAGTATCTACATGAACACGCAGCCTTGCTGCATAGTGACACTGCCAACGGCGTTTACTCCGAATGGAGACGGAACGAATGATATCTTCCGTCCCATTACGTCAGGCCATCACCAGTTAAAGGTATTTAGAATAGTTAACAGATGGGGCCAGACTGTGTTTGAAAGCAATGATGAAAAACTCGGTTGGGATGGCAAGTTCAACGGAGTACCACAAGATATGGATACCTACTTCTGGTATATGAGCTATCAGTGCGATGGCAAAACAATGGAGGAGCAAGGTGAGGTGACTCTAATAAGATAAAAAGCTGACTATGAAAAAACCTATCCTGTTATTACTGGCCATTACGATCGGCAGTAACTGTATTGCGCAGAAATCTATGAGTTCTGCAATGCACAAATGGATGTATACGCCTCAGGTTAACAATGAGAGCCGTTTGTTCTCAGGAGTGAAGCCTGCATTAAAAGGCAGCGATACACTTTATAGCGACACTATAATATATTGGAATAACAAAGGTGCACAAATAGATTCTGCAGGTTTTTACCTATATAGTCAGGTGCATCAGGAGGAGGGCTATACCTTCGGCACCAATGTAGATAACGATATGGGATATGCCGAACTATATGATGTTAATATTTCAACTGATACAACGATACAGATATTAGGTTTATTAAGCGCATGGCATGGAATTGTTCAGCCTGGTTCCACTAAATCCTTAACTTTTAGAGTGTGGGGACAGGACAATAAGCTCTACTTGCAAAACGACAGTAATTATATTCAGGGATTTCCGGGCTCAGTTCGGTATAGCCAGGAACTACCTCTTACACAATTGCAGGTTGGTAATTATACTGCACCAGATACAACACCTGTTATTACCTGGTTCGTTTCGCCACTCACTAATATTACCGGCAGCTTTTTTGTGGGCTATGAAATAAACTATAACTGGAATACAATAGCAGGCGACACCATAACACTGGATGCAACTCCCCAGGGAAATGCCATAGGAGTTGGCTTGCACCATCCTGATTTATCTCTGCCCGGATCTACCATATATACCTCTCGGAATGCAATAGAAGTATCGCCGGGTACGTGGCAGGATTGCTTTTATGATTATGGTTACAAAGTAAATCTTTCTATTATTCCAATCATACAATATAAGTATCCGCTTGGTGTGGGTATTACAAAGAACAATCTTACTTTTTTTGGTAATTACCCTAACCCTGCTACTAATTATACCAATATTTCTTTCGCGCTCAAGAATGCTGACGATGTAACAATAGATGTAATGGATATGCAGGGCAAATTGCTTCAGGTTATCACACAGCCTTCCCTTAATCCTGGTACACATTCTGTGCAGGTGCAAACTACTGGTATGGCTGCTGGAAATTATATTTATATGATCCGTACAAATGATGGAGATGCTATTGCAGGCCGGATAACAATTACCAGGTAATAATTTAAAAACTATCTATGAAAAAAACCATATTATTCTCCCTGTCCTTATTAATATTAACAGGCATTTCGTGCTCTGCCCAAAGCGCAAAACTGGTTTCTCCTTATATATTTGGCAGCTCACCCCAGGGAACACATCCTTATACAAGTGATAAAGGAGCAAAAACAACACGGGTTTATGATACTTTAATTAATAATAATAAGCAACTAACCAATACGATATACGATCTATATGTAGATAATGTTTATCCTCTTGATAGTGGCTATTACTTAGGAATGAATGCCTACAATTATCGGGGATGTGCGGAATCATATGGTGTCAGTGTAACGGCAGATACCTCTGTTTCCATAGATGGGGCATTAAGCATATGGCGTGGTAATTACAATTTTGGAACGAAACAAACATTAAATATACAAGTATGGGGATTAGACACTGTGGCCACTGAAGGATTAGACAGTGCGTCTTTTTTGACCGGTTTTCCAAGTTCAAGCCAGGTATTGGCCAGTCAGACAGTATCGATCGCTAATCTTGGAATAAATAAAGTTCCTGTACTCGACTCTATTTATGAAGACTCAGTTAACGTAACAATGTTTAGCTCTCCGGCTGTGACACAGGGGCCATTTTTTCTGGGATATGAGATCAGTTACAATTGGGCTGCTGTAAATGGGGATACGATCACATTACGTAGCACGCCGATAAACAGCGCTACAGGATCTCACAAAAATTACTTTTATGTGAACGCTTCCGGCGATACAATATATCATGTACGCAATGCGGTGGAAGTATATCCGGGTACATGGGTAGATCCATATTGGAATGGTTATCTGAATGTAGACTTATCTATAGTTCCGATCATTCATAAATTTAATAATATTGAAGGTGTAAGAAGCATTACAAAGAACGATCTTACCTTTTTTGGCAACTACCCTAACCCTGCTACCACCAGTACTAATATCAAGTTTTCACTTAACCATAAAACAGATGTAAAAGTGATGGTAATGGATATGAATGGAAGGGTGTTAAATACAATTATTCAACCTGCATTAACTTCAGGAGAGCATGTTATAACATTACCAACCACAAACATGCCTGTAGGAACATACATATTCATGATAAGTACAGGGGAAGGAGACGCAATGGCTGAAAAGCTGGATGTGATAAAATAAGACATGGAAAAACTCTATGCCACCTGCATTATATATGTTTTTATTTTTAAAATAAAAATATGATCGTATAATTGTGCATAGTGATAATTGCGCAAAGTTTAAAGTATATTTGAAATCCTTAAAAAAATTTTAACAGGGAAATAAAGATATTCTCAATAACCGAAAGAAATTTTATGAAAAAAATTTTATTAGTGCTCGCGTTATTTAGTTTTTACGTTGCATCTGCACAAAGCATGCAGCATAACGATGACACAAGAGTAGCAGGAAGCTTTTATTACAACTTCAAGGACAGTAAAGGCGTGATGGAACACGTAAATATTAACTATACATTGTATCCAGCGCCATTTTTTACAGACGTAAAGATGGTGTTAGGTACTGCTGATCCATTGCCACTTTACGCAAATATTGTAAATGCTGCCGGTGTTGCTGTGTTAAGATGGAGGCCAGAAAATATTAGCTACAAATACTCAAAGGAGTTTGATATTTCAAGTCTGGCGCCAGGAAAATATCATGTAGACGTATATACTACAAAAACTTCCAATAAGCTTTATAGCATTCCATTTGAAAAGATGTCTGATAAATAACTCATAAACTTTAAATATTTTAATTGATCAAATTTTACAAATGAAACAAGCAAACCATATCAGGTTTATTGCTATCTCATCGGTGTTTATGCTTTTATGCGTTACACAATTGCAAGCCCAGATGGATAGCTGTAATGTTTTTCTGCAGGGAAAGCACATAGAAGTGGGTATAAATACCAATGGCGCTTATGGCTCTAGTGTGGATGCTCCTCCGGGATTTCATCCTAAAGGCCCTGACCCTGTTTGGGATGCATGTTATCCCACAGTGTGCCCTACTTTGGGATTAGGATTTGTTGCAGATCCTGATAAAGACGGATGGACAGTGGGCTCTCCTCCTTATTTTGGTGATTATTTCTTACCTGGTACACCGCAAGAGGGCTGGAGTATTGAAATAAACGGAGTGCAGGGAAATGCCTGGAATGGTTCCGGTAGTTGCGGATCTACTTCAGGTTATCCTTTCAGTATTACAAATCTAACAGGCCAGAATATTTCATACAACAGTACAGGCAGGCGAGTTAGTGGTGTATGGCAGGGCAAAATGGATAGCTTGCAAATAACACAGCTCACCACGCTCGATACGGGAACTGTTTATTTTACAATTTACATCACACTAAAAAATACATCTTCTGTAACCAAGAAAAGTGTTTTTTATCTCAGAACATTAGACCCTGATAATGACGAACCGGAACCAGGCGGGGGTTTTACAACAGATAACAAAATTGCCTACCAGCTTCCGAATGCTAAAAACAGGACATTGGTTACAGCAACCGGGTTATCATCTCCCAAAGCATACCTTGGTTTAGGGACCCTTGATTGCAGAGCTAAATGTTTTATTTGCAGCACCACCGGCCTGGAGCCAACTGCAAAAGATCTTGATAGCATGTATGAAGATAATGGCGGCATTGGTGATACTTCAGATTATCTCTATAGCGGAGAGCAAACACAAGACGAAGGCATTGGCCTTGTGTTTAAGCTTGGAGATATACCTCCGGGTGATAGTGTAAGCTTTGCATACGCCTATGTGCTGAGAGCGGCTGATCTGGATTCAGCTTTTGAATCAACAAAGCCTAAATGGCAAGATGGTACTGATACGTCAGCACACATTTCGGGAGATACCGCATTAACTTGTAAAAATAGCGTGGCAACGATTTCCATTGTTAATGGTGCTTATTTTAACTGGTTCTGGTTCCCGTCCACAGACCTGGATACTAACCAGGGTACAACTGTGAAAATAACAATGGGCACTACTCCAAAGACATTAATGGCAATAGGAAGTACGCCTTCATGTGCATCTGATACACTCATTATTAATCTTGTTCCAAATCTTTCACCACCTCCTGGAGTAACTGATACAATATTTTATTGTCAAAATGCAGTCGCAACTCCACTTACAGCAACCGGACAGAATCTGCGTTGGTATTACTCAAATAGCCCGACGGATACAGGAACGACTACTTCTATTATACCACGTACGGATTCAATGTATAATTTCACTTATTATGTAACACAAACTGTACGCGGATGTTTGAGTGATAAATCTGCAATAACAGTAATAATACATCCGCCATTACCGGCATTGGATATCAGTAATAACGGACCCTTATGTCTTGGCGACACATTGCTGTTGACCGCTCCATATTCTGCAGGAGCTACCTATGCATGGACAGGGCCAAACGGATTCTCCAGTAACGACCAAAATGCGTCTAGAACAAATGTGGTAGAAGCCGATACCGGTGCCTACTCACTGGTAGCAACAGTGAATGGTTGCCCATCGAAAGCATCTAAGACCGAGCTATATATAGATGAAGTAGTAGCTGGAATAGGTGTTGATACAGACAAAGTATGTAATTCAAATCCATTGCATGTACGCTTTACCGGTATTGCCCCTGACACAGGAGTAACTTCTTATACATGGAGTTTCCAGGATGCTACTGTAAATAGCGGTTCAGGTGCAGGTCCTTATGTAATTACATTCGATACTTCATTGGGAGTTAGAGCAATTACACTAACAGTGAAGAACTGGCGTTGTAGCTCAACGATTACTAAGGATATTAATGTAGGTTATGCGCCACCGATAACATACAACATAAAGAAGGATATTTGTGTGAATGACTCCACTGCTTTACAGGTAGCTACTTTCAGTTTGCAAAATGCATTAAATCTTAACTGGAATTATGCCGGCGCTATTGTAGGGCAAGGTTCACAAATGGGTAATTATACAGTTTCATGGTCCACACCTGGCGACAAAATAATTTCATTATCCATTGCATATCCGCAATGTGTTAGTGCGCCTGATAGTGATACTATTCATGTGCATGCATTGCCACCGGCTCAGATACTGAGTGTGAGTAAAAACGATATATGCGTTGGTGATAGTGTAGTATTTACTGCACCTACAGGACAATATACTTACACATGGAACCCTGCCGTATATTTCCCTAATTATTCAAAAATCAGTAATACTGCATACGCTAAGATACAGGCCACTGGCAATGTATTCCTTACTCTTACCGATCAGTACGGTTGCCAGGCTACCGACAGCATGTTCATGAATACTCAGGCATGCTGCATAATAAGCCTGCCTACTGCTTTTACACCAAATGGCGATGGTAAGAATGATGTATTCCTTCCTATCACTATAGGCCATCATCAGTTGAAAGTGTTTAGAGTAGTAAACAGATGGGGACAGACAGTGTTTGAAAGCAACAATGAGAAATTGGGCTGGGATGGTAAATTCAATGGAGTGCCCCAGGATATGGATACCTACTTCTGGTACCTGAGCTTCCAATGCGATAATAAAACAGTAGAAGAAGAGGGTGAGGTAGTGCTCATCAGATAACCTTTCTCTTATAAGAAATAAAAACCTGGTAGTTGCTACCAGGTTTTTTTATGCAGTGAATTCAAAAAAATTATATTCTCTAAGAAGCAATTATAGTTAACGTCATTTTTAATTGATAGTTAATCTATCTACAAGTATGATTAATTGGCAGTTAAAAATATCATAAAGATAAAATTTATACATATTTGCTTTTATATCTAAAGCTAACCATTTTATAAAGAATTTCTTTAAAAAAATTGAAAAAAGATTTAAAACTTGCTATTTTTAGTTCCCTTTTAACCTTTGTTTAAAATAAAAGGAGCTTATTACAATCAATTATTTATATTAAACTATATTAAATATATGTAATTGGCAAACGTAGTAAAATAAAAATGTGTCTATTTAGCAGACATGTTCATGTAAGAAATTCTTAGACCCAAATTGTTAAAAACTGTAAGAATATAAAAGATAAAAAATTATGAAAGGAAAAATACTTGTTATAATTGCAATCTTTATTTGTGTTTGTGGGGTATTAGATGGTCGGGCACAGACATATTGCACGCCGTCTTATGTTTCAGGTTGCGCTAGTCCCTATCCTATTGACATTGATACATTTCATTTGTCAGGAGCGCTCGGTACTTCCATAATAGATGATAGTACGGTTTGCAGTTCCGGTAGCTATGATGATAGAAATTCCGAATCTGTTGAAATGATCCAGGGCCAGAGCTATAATGGTTATATAACTACTGAGTATAGCGCTACCAATCACGCATTGGTCTGGATAGACTTTAACGATGATGGAACTTTCTCATCTTCTGAAATAGTAGATTCAATCAATCTTGTACACATTCTGGATACAAACTTTACAATTGCAATTCCAACGACTGCTATAGCCGGTACACACCGGATGCGCGTGCGACTTGTAAATGGTGTACTTGCTGATAACACAATAGATCCTTGCAGTAGCTATAATTATGGCGAGACCCATGACTATACTGCAAAAATACTGAGTCCGACAGCTACACCAACTATAACAAAAGTAACTCCGGATACATTGTGTGAGACAAGTACAGTTGTTCTGAAAGCGTCTTCTACTGCTACACCGCCTGTTACCTATACATGGACAAAACCAGATGGGACTACTGTATCCGGTGCAACAATAACAATCGCTAATATAACACTCTCACAAGCAGGTTCATATAGTGTAAGGGCTACTTCGGGTGGTTTTACGTCTGCTGCTGCTTATGATACTGTAGTTGTAAAAGCAACCCCAAGTACAGTAATAACTGTTGATACTGAATTTTGTAGCGGCAATACAATATCATTTATGCTGCCATCCTCCACTGCGCCCAGTGTAACATATACCTGGACAGGACCTAATGGATATACAAGCTCTAAACAAGATCCTACTATCACCAATGCTGATACCACGGCTACAGGTAAATATACAGTGCTCGCAAGATCTACTGACGGATGTGCTTCCAAACATAGTGTGAATGTTGTCGTGCATCTCACTCCTAAAATAACAAGTGTAATAGGATCTAACCCTGGTTTTTGCACCACACATGATGGTCAAATTACTTTATTAGGATTATTGCCCAATAGTACTTTCACCATTACTTATACTTTGGATGGTGCTACTATGCCTCCTGTTACATTGACAAGTGATGCAACAGGAAGAGTTATGATGAGTGGCCTCAACACCGGTATATATGGTGATATTACCGCTACGTATTTTTCATGTGTTTCTAACGTGGTTGGTCCTGTAACTTTAAAGGCTCCTGATGCTCCTCCAGCACCAACTTTGAGCCATAATGTACCTCTCTGCTTATATGGTGTGCTTAACATAACAGCTACAGATGCAGTTAGTATAGCTGCCGGCAAATATACATGGACTGGTCCGGGCGGATTTTCTGCTACTTCAGTAAGCTCAGGTTCTGCAACACTTACCAGAGACAGTATAACCTATGCTGATTCCGGCAAGTACTATGTAACTTATATGGATTCAGCCGGAGGTTGTGTCTCTTTGCCAGACAGTATAGATATATCTATCAACCCATTACCCGATAATCCGATAGCAGCAAGCAATAGCCCTGTTTGCCTTAATAGCACTTTGACACTGAGTGCTACCAGTACAACTGGAAAGACAACATTTACATGGACTGGCCCCAATAGCTTTACAGGTGTGACAGCTGATACATCAATCAACAATGTTGCAATGGTTAATGGCGGAGAGTACTATGTATATTCAGTGTCATCGGCCGGTTGTGCATCTGCTTATCCTGATTCTGTAGATGTAGTAGTTAAACCATTACCAGCACCTCCAAGTGCAGGGAATAACACTCCTATATGCTCAGGTATAGGAAACGAAATAGATCTTACCGCTTCCAGCAAAACACGCCGAGTAAGTTATGTGTGGAGCGGACCTAATAGTTTCAGCTCAACATCATCCAATCCTGTTATTTTCAATCCACCACTTGCTGATAGCGGAATATATACAGTGTATTCAAAATTAAATGGTTGTCTATCGGCCACGCCCGGTACGACAAAGGTTATTATTAAGGCGACACCAAATCCTCCAAATGTAACAAATTATGACTATTGCCAGAATGTTCCGACTGTAGCACTTCAGGCTACGGGCATAGGATTATTGTGGTATAATGTACCTAGTGGCGGTGCGGCAACAGCTGTTCCACCGATTCCTGTTGATACAGCTCCAGGCACCTTTATATGGTATGTAACCCAAACAGATACTAATGGTTGTACAAGCCAGGAATCTACACAAACAGTAGTTGTTAACCCAATTCCTGATGCACCATATACTGCCACCCCTGCATATACCTATTGTCAATTTGAGGAGGCTTCGATACTCACTGCAGTAGGGCAAAACCTGTTATGGTATAATTCTGCTGGTGGTGGTGCAGGCAATCCTATTGCGCCAACCCCATCTACTCTTACACCGGGTATATATACTTTTTATGTGAGTCAGACGATACATGGCTGTGAGGGCCCAAGATTGCCAATTACAGTTACAGTAATAGCAAAACCTGCAACTTTGGAAGTAACCACACCGGTTTATTATTGCCAGAACGATGTGGCAACCCCATTGTCTGAACCTGCTACAAGTGGAAAAATATTGTGGTACGAATCGGCATCGGGAGGAGTTGCTTCGCCAATACCGCCCACTCCACTTACAACATACCCGAACGATACAATTAATTATTATGTTAGTCAGGTGGTAAATGGTTGTGAAAGTGACAGATCATTAGTACAGGTAATAATAAAACCAAAACCAAATGCCATAATAGTAGGAAGTGCGCCATATGTATGCCAGTTTGATACTATGAGCTTCACTTATTTTGGAAACGCAACAACCACCGCATCGTACGAATGGACTGCCCCTACCGGAGGCGCTGTGATTAGCGGCAGTGGCCAAGGCCCGCTTGTAATAAGATTCGATTCTTCGGGTAACCGGGTATTAACGTTATCAGTTCAAACAGATGGTTGTACAAGCCCATTAGCACAATATACTGTAGATGTGAGAAAGGCACCATTTGTGCCGATTGTATTACCCAAAGATGCCTGCGCGAACCAGATAGTGCCTATACAAACAGGAACATCCAATGATACCATAAGTAATTATATTTGGAATTTCGATGGTGGTAATATAGTATATGGTAGTACAGGCCCCGGCCCATATGGAGTTACATACAGCAACCAGGGGATTTATGTAATAAGCCTTAAAGCTATTACCAACAAATGTCCTTCACCACTTATCATGGATACCATAAATATTCATCCTTTGGGTGATGCTCACATTGCGCACATTAGCAATAGCAATCCTTGTGTGGGAGACAGCGTAGAATTCTCAGTAGAACAATATAACCCTGCTTATATGTATTCATGGTCTCCGGGAGAATTCTTTGGTACTGAAAATAATAAAGGGGATGTGTTCGGTATTGTAAACCTGATGGGTTATGTGAAATTACAAGTAACGACAGATTATGGTTGCGTAAGTATAGACAGTACATTTATAAAAGCACATGCATGTTGTGATATGTTCTTCCCGAATGCATTTTCACCCAATGGTGATAATAAAAATGATGTGTTTGCTCCTTTGCCTGGTCAAAGCCAACGTGAAATAAGAAGATTTGTAGTGTATGACAGATGGGGACAGGAAATGTTTGAAACCAATGAACAGAATAAAGGCTGGGATGGTAAACATAATGGAGTGCCCCAGGATATAGGTACTTATTATTACCTGATACAGTACATCTGTGCTGATGGAAAGACTTATAAGAAAGAAGGCGAAATAGTACTGGTGAAATAATAATTGAACTGTTTTGATATTGATTTAGCCTGTGAAAACAGGCTAAATCTTTTTTGAAAAGTGTACAAATTAAATGCTTTTCTACATTGTTATCGGGGAGTTATTGTGTTTTTAGCGTAGGATAAGTACTTTTGTAAACAGTAACTTTGCATTCGAATCCATTTTAATCCTTTACGAAACACCCAAAAATGAAAAAAGTATTTAGTAGTCCAAAATTATTGCTGGCCGTTTTACTTATTTGTTTGCCTCTTATTTCATTTGCTGGCAATGCTTATGGGCATGATAAGCCACCTGCCGACGGGGCTCCACTTGACGGTGGTTTAAGTATACTTCTTGCTGCTGGTGTAGGTTATGGCGCAAAGATGTTATCTGCTAAAAGAAAGAAAGCTTAAAATACCTTACTTAATTATATCTAAAGCTCTTCTTGTTGAGGAGCTTTTTTTATTATAGATAGGGAATTCGAATAGCAAAAAAAAGGGAACCATAAAAATAGTTCCCGGTTGTTCACCTTTTTTTGCGTATAAATATTCCCTCTGTATTCGTGGTGATAAGGGACGCTAGGGTGAAAATATTATAAATTGCTTAAAATCAAGATATTATTTTCCTCTTATGATACAAAATGAATAATTAAAGTTCAAAGTATCAATCACGAATATTGGTGAGATAGCTATTTAATCATACTGATTAATTTTGAATATCTTATTATTTCATTAACATTTTTGTAATTAGATTTAACGCTTAGCCTTAGCTTAAAAGCATCCAGATTAACGATCAAAAAACAGTTAATCAACTTTTTAATGGTACCAGCTAACTATGGAACTAACCAATATTGGAAACCAAAGATATTTTTTCACTTTAAGAAAACCATTGAGATATATCAATGCTGCCGTTGATATTTCTCAATTTGCTATATTTTTATTAATCTAATAGATTAAGTAATTATGATGACTGCTGCCGAGATATATCCTTTGAATAAATATTACTATAACTCCTCAATAATATTGAAAGATCTTCCTAAAGAAGACTTTAATATCCTGTGCCGCAATATGACGACGCACGAATACAAAAAGGGGGAAGTAATATTCAGAGATGGCAGCTACCCGGCAGGTGTGTATTATATAGATCGTGGATTTGTGAAGAGATACAAAACAGATTCGCAAGGCAAAGAGCAGATAGTATATGTATGCAACAATGGTGAGCTGATGGGATGTCATGCAGCATTGTGTAATGAAAAGTATCTCGATTCCGCTGCCACGCTTGAGGACAGCACTATATCTTTTATTCCCCGGGAAGACTTTCTGGCGGCAGTAGACACATCTCCCTCATTTGCAAGAATAGTGCTTACACTGTTTAGTCATTTATTTGGAGTGCTTGTAAATACAGTTACTATACAGGGACAATACCCTGTGAGGGAGAAAGTGATCTTCACGCTCATTTATCTCCACGAGAAATACAAACAGGCAGGATATATAACAGATAAAGGAGTAAACATATCCATATCCAGAACTGACCTGGCCAATATGGTTGGGACATCCAAAGAAACAGTAGTACGTGTATTAAGGGAGCTGAAGGACAAGGACATACTAAATACAAGCGGAGCCCTGATAACGATCAGAGATGTGAACAGGCTGTTGAAATTGCTGAACTATTAATATCCGGCTATCCAATTAAAACAATTCTGAGGGGGCGCATGCGCCTAATAAATAAAAAGGGGACTATAGAGAATAGCCCCCTTACAGTAAACCTGTTCACCTCTAAAATGAAAAGTCTTCAGTTTATATATTTTTATCTTCCCGAAAGAACTTTATAGCTTATAAAAATTATTATCGTTAAGCTGATAATAGCTGCTACTAACTCTTTTATTTTTCGTTTCTTTATTTCAGGGTCTTTTGTCATTCTTGTTTTGGTATTTTTAAAATTGTTGATACAAAATAACTGCTGTTTAGTAACCTGTTATATCCCGAAAACGAGGGATAAGTTTGCGGCATAATAGTATTTCAAGGCACAAAATCAAGGGTATTTTTCACGTATGCCCTATAGTATTTTACACGTTGTTCATGAAGCAATACAAGCATAATTTTGATATACCAACGTTAGCCCTATCCCTCGTTAATTTCGGTATCTATATTAATTTCAGCCCCTATAAATTGTAGCTCTCTCACTGTGCTATAATCATCAAATTTTAAGCTGTAAGTAATGACCCGTACTCTAAACGGGTCTTTTCTTTTTTCCGTTTCTACACACTTTCTTACCAGCACTCCATAATCATCGCCCGGGCTCCAGCCCTGCAATGCCTGGTGTATTGCCCATTCTATATCATAATAGTTGATCGATTTTTCTCTATACGCTTCGGGTGTCTCCTGGCCCGAGCCACTAAAAGGCTGAAATCCCAACCGGAGTATTACATCGCCTTCTGCAAGCTGGGCGTTTTCGCTCATATTGCTAAATCGCCAGTTGCTGAAATCGATAAGGATACAGGGAAAGCTTACAGAAGGCCTGACCTTGTAATAATCGAGCTGTCCCAGGTCCTGATCTATACTGGGTATCATCGGTGTATTATCCGGATTCAATACAGCAGTTTGTATTTGTTGCTGTATAGCCAGATAAATGTTGGCAAAAGGGCTATTCATGGTTTAATAATGATTGAAAAATAAATATTCAAATAAATGATATGTTGTTTTCCGGTTAACGTTGAGTTTTTATTTGTGAACGCATTACTTTTTCCAGTTAACGTTTTTGTTATTGTTAAGTAAAACGTAACGTTTTTGTTGCGATTTTGGCAGTGAATGTTATGTTTTTCCGGGTTAACGTTGAAAAATGTCCGGTAAGCGTAAACAAAAATTAACTGTGATCAAAATACGTTTTGGCTATTATTCAGGTTGAACGTCTGGTTTTTTCTGGTGAACGTTAGATTTTTCCTGGTAACCGTTGGGTTTAGGGATGCCATAAGTTTCATAGAAATAACTATTGTCAATCGGTAGCCCTAATTTATTGACCAGCTTTACATCAATTGATATCCGTTCTCTCAATTGCTCGACATCATAGCTCTTAGTGAAAGTGAACTTTCCACCGTCTATCGGGAAACCATAGCTTTTAAGAATATTGAGAAAGTAGTTGCTGTTCAGCATATTTCTCACATACTGCATGTCGCTTTTGGTTACTTCGAGTTGTTGTTTTGCATGTACTTCACTCTGGGCATATCCACTTGAATCGCTGCTGGTGGTGCTTTCTGTATTGCCTAATATCACTACGCTCATTTCGGCATTGCAGGCATTTCTGAACTTGGCCTGCAATTCGCCATCGCCATTACTTTGCTTGCCATCTTTCATATCAAAATCGGCTTGCTTCGGTATCATCAGTGCAAGACTGCTACCACTATTATCCAATATCTTTTTCAGCTCTATTTTCGTTTGCTCGTCATAAGCATCATATTTTATCACACGCACAGGTTGACCAAACAACTCAATATAGTTTGACCAATCGGCCATATTGCCTCGTTTATATAACGCATAGGGAGCGCAGCGAAGCAATAATCCAAGGTCGTGCGTATCGCCAATGATCCACAAATTTGCCAGCTCTGTATAATCTATCCCTTCTTCGCCGGTTTGTTCATAGGAGATCACCTGCCATTTAGGTTTGATATGCTTGCGTGGGATGCGTCTATAATCTATCTCGTTGCCAGGGATAAATTCAAACCCGGTAATACCCCACATTTGTGTCCACATGATATCGGTAAGTATCTGTCTGAATATCAGGCTATCTATCAGCTTATCCAGTGCGTCTACTTTTTTGCCATCTTTTTCGAAATAGATCTGCTTATTCAGTACAGTATCAATTCTTTTACTGACAATGCCCCACAAGTGACCATCTAGTAATACATCATCGTACAGGTCGTATAGTTTTTGCCTGTTTGGATAATAAACAGATTCTGCTTGTATCAAACCCGTGCGCCATGTAAGCACATCTTTAGGCGAGCGGTCAACCGACCTAACCTGCACATCGTTGAGTATTACTTTTATTTTTTCGCCTGTCACAGGTTTATCCTGATCTTGTGTAGGGTTCTGATTACCAATATTTTGCTGAAAACTTTTATCAGTATCAGCGCTTTGTTTAAGATTTTTCTTTTGCGACATGATTTTATTTTTAAAATTCAGAAGTGTAAAAATGCGTTTCAATAACTGTTAATTCATATTAGCAACTAATGCTTCACTTAACCATTCTTCAAAAATGAATAGCTCAATGGGGTACGCATATTCTAATTCAATTATTTGGCTTTTGTATGGAAAGTAGGCAAGCATGTTTTCAGTTTTTAGAGTTTTTGAATAAGGTTAAGCTTTAGTCAAAATCGGCAAGCACTATATTATCTTCAGCATTTTTATTTCTATCTTTCTGAAAATATCGGCATGACACATTTTGATAGGACAAAAGACAGTTATTTGCTGGAGGGCCTAAAAAATCCTGAAATGTTTATTGATATCTATAATAACATAGCTGATGAGATGAATGCGCTTGAAAAGGATTTGCAAAGTCACGACAGCGATATTGACTACAATGGCGCTTCCGATCTTTTGTATTGCAGGCCTGAGAATGGTGGTATTCGTTTTCACATAAACAACCAGGTAAATAATTACCACGACAGCACATATATCATATCTATGATCAGAGTAATAGTGGAACGCCATATCAATCCAAATTTTCTTGTTTATAAAGAACAATAGCTCACCTAAAAATTATTATTACGCTTTGGGAAATACTGCACATCAATTGCATCTCCTTGTGGCGCAGTTTCGTTCGTTGTATCTATATATGGCCAGCCATCAGGATTAACAAGCCCTTTTTGTATATCTTTCAGATATTCAATAGAACGGTTGTATTTCATTTCGAATAAGGTCATATCAATATTAGTATTGCACAACGCTAATAGATGCCAGCAGACAATGTCTTTTACTTTGCGTTGCAGATTGTAATCAACTAATGTGGGTGCGACGCTGCCATCTGCGCTGCCAAATAGCTGTACAAGGTCATACCGGCTTAGGTAGCTTTTTGCTTCCTGTATTGCAACATTGATAGCGTCATTCACAATAGCATCTCCATACATTGCAGGAGGGTTGCTTTCATTTGCGCGTGTGATCTCGTCGATCACTTCAGGATACATATTAGTGTATAGATCAGATTTTTGTAAATAGCTCATAGCGGCATTTTTATTTGTAGTTATATTAGAAATGTTTGTTGGTCAGGTATCTTGGGATGATATTGAAGTTGGCGGCAATTGTTGATGATATCTTATTGTTGATATTCCAGACAGCGCCTTCTACAGCATCAGGCCCGTCATCGTGTGCCCTGCTGCCTGGAGCCAAAGCAATAAATTGCTCTTCTAATCTTTGCATGTGAGGATTGTCTTTTTCATTTGCATTCAGGTATAGCTTCCCATTTCTGTTAAGGGGCTCCAGCAGGCTTTCTATGCGCATGAATTTATCAGGCTTCTGTCGTTTGTCTCCACTGATAGGAATTGTTTTTCCACGCAATTTTCCCGTATCGTAAAATTCTTTAAGCAGTACATCCTGCATGAATACCTGCTCCATGTAGAAGTAACAATTGCACCCGTTTACCAGACTCATGATATCGTAATGCCAGTCTATCATCCTGGCTGTGGTTGTTTGTTCCAGGTAAACTTTGATAACGTGATATTCGTCACGCCACTTGCCTACTAATACTGTCGCTTTATAATCATTCTTCTTTGTGTCTTTAAAAGAAGGATCGGTGTAGCATACCAACAATGTATATTGTTCTAATGACGGACAACCTTTGTATGCCATTTCTTTAAACACTGATCCTTCAGTAATAGGATTATTAAAATATTCTTTTTGCGCAGCCGCATAGCTTTTCTGGCTCAGCACTCTGTCTATATCTACCTCACTGTTTTTCTCAGGCCAAATCGATCTTCCTTCACTGTCACGAATATTTATCTCATCTATATGATCTGCAAAATTGGTAGCGCGCTGCACACAACAATCTCTAGCTATTCTGTTACCGCAAAAAATAATAAGTGTAGGATTGGAAATAGATCGTGTACCGATTGCGGCTTCTTCTACCCACTTCCACGTTTTTTTGATCATCTCAGGATTTCGGCAATCCTGATCTGTATCCAGATCATCGAACAATAAAATATCTGGTCGCAACTCTTCGCTTCGTGTGCCCCTTGGTGATTGGCCGGCACCCAATGCCCTGAAGGAAATATTTCTCTGTGTAACGAATTCAGATGATTGCCAGCTCCCTGTTTTCTCCTGCAGGTCATAATCATTAATAATGCGCTGATTAAACTCAAGGTTGGCCTTGTAAGGAAGTAAAAGACGAGTAGCATTTTCGAGGCTATTGCTAATAAGCAACACATATTTCTTTTTGCCGGTGAGGCATAGGTACAGCACCTCCATCATTGTGCGTGTGCTCTTGGCCAGCTCCCTGCTCCACATGCGAACTTCATACCATTCGGGATTGTCTATTACTCTTTTTGTAGCCTCTATATGGAAATGTGCAGGTTCAGCAAAAGTGTATTTTGGGAAATAATACTTAAACCAATCCTCAGTATTTAATTCTAAATTTTTTATTCGCTGCTGTTGCTCTTCCAATGTCTCAATTACATCAATAGCTGTAGAACTGCGGATGTTCAATTCAAATTCAGTCCATTCGTCTACATATTTTTTATCTGTTTTCAGCTTGTTCATTTTTATGCTTGTTTTAGCCTATGCTTGACAAAGGCATCAAATTGTAAAGAGATGAGTTTAGCTGTATCAAGATTGCGCTGTAAAACAAAACGGATAAACTGCATTCCCGTTTCTATCATCTCACCCATACTCACATCTGTCTCCAGGTTTTTTATTGCTGCAGTGTACTTGATTATTTTATCTGCGTCCTTTGTATCTCCCAGCTCATCGCTCTCTTTTACCTTAATAGTAATGGCAGCAATAATATCATACAGGTGACGCAATTGTTCCTCTTTGGAAGTGAGCAATGATCTGCGCATTTTATCCCATTCGCCTTCAGCTATCCATCTTCTTATAGTGCTTTCATCGGCAGCAACTTTTAATGCAATTTCTTTCTGTGTAAGGTCGAAACGTGTGTAGAGCATTTGCGCCCATTCGCGCTTCTGGTCATTACTTAGTTTGCCTGGATTTTTATTAAAGCCATTATCCATGATGCAAATGTCCATCGCTTGCGGATTTTTATTTCGACAAATTTTTATGCTTATATGAAAACTGTATAGTCATTATACAGTTTTACGATAATGATAAAAATTCGATTTGGTGCAGCCTTCTGAGCGTTGCAATTTTACACCGTGAAACATGCTTTTGGTAGTCGCAAATAAAAATCTCTCACTAAATATTATATACTCGATGGCTTCTAAACAAATCAATAAAAAATTCGTCCTTTCGGATAGCACGGTAAATGAGTACGGCTTTCGCCTGCTCTCATCCGGCTACCAACTGGGGGAGTTTCAAAAAAACCCAATTGGCTATTACATGCATCAGCGCGATGGTGGTGTAGTAGTGAAATGGTGCGACCTGTGTATGGATGATGACCAGGTAACAGCTTATCCTGAGATCAATTTATCAAATACACGTGGACAGCAAACAGCAGATGAAGTAGAGAATGGTTTTCTGAATGCTGCTTCTGTAGGACATATTGTTGTACTGGAATATTCAAACGATCCTGAACTTATGTTGCCGGGACAAACAGGACCCACTATTACCAAATGGTATAATAAAGAATGCAGCCTTGTAGATATACCCGGCAATTATAATGCCCTTACACAATTATATGATGAAGATGACAATGCACTTAACCTCGCCGATTTTACAAATAAATCAATCGTAAACATGAAATCAATCACACTAACACCTGAATTATTAAAGAGTCTTTCTCTTGCAGACAGTTCGGATGGCACTGATGTTATTGCTGCTATTAATAGCCTCACAGACAGAGCAGCAATAGTCACCACGTTACAGGCTGAAAATACTGATCTGCAAACTGAGGTTGCCAACCTGCGTGCAGCCTTTGGTAAGAAACAGGTTGCAGACATGCTAGACAAAGCAATGGAAGAAAAGCGCATAACAGTAGCCCTGAAAAACAAACTGGCTGCACAGTACGCAAACAACCCTACAGATCTGAAAGACCTGCTTGCCTCAATGCCAAAGTACCAGGCAATAACTGACACTATACAGGTAGCAGAAAATCTGAGGTCTGAAAAAGCAAGCAGCCTGCTGAAACTAAACTGGGATGAGCTGGATAGAAGCGACAAGCTTAAAGAACTGAAAGAGCAGTTCCCCGAGCTATATGCTCAAAAATTTGAAGAACACTTTAATCACAAGCCAGGAGAAAAAGCTAAAGCATAACATCAGAAGTCAATCAACAAATCAAAAACTTTAATCACACACAACAACTTAAAAAAACCAGTACTTATGAAGCAATTATTTAAATCTCTTTCACTTATTATCGCTATCGGTTTTGTTGTAGGCAATGCAGTGCATCTTATCGCAAACCCTGTTATTCCTATCATTTTACTCGCTGCTGCTATCATTTTTCTGAAATCACCTAAGCGTGATATGCTAACCGCTGCAGGTATTCAGCGCGAAATATGGGAAAACCACATTGTGGCTAACCTGTTTAAGAACAATGAGTTTTTGCTTAAATCGGTAGATGCCAGCGAATACGTGGTGCGCGGAAAAATAGTACACATCCCACAATCAGGAGGATTACCTAACATAGTAAAGAACAGGACATCAATACCCGCAACTGTAACAAGCCGTACAGATACGACCAACGATTACAATCTTGATTCCTATACGTCTGATCCCATACTGATCACAAATGCTGAAGAAGTAGAATTGAGCTATAACAAACGTGAAAGTATTTTGTACGAACATGAGGCAGCATTGCGCCAGAACATTGCCGAAAATATGCTGTACACATGGGCACCCACTTCAAATATTATATCCAGCACAGGTATACCTAATTCAAATCCTGCTGATACCCCTACTAAATCCGCTGCCTATTTGCCCGGCGCAACAGGCAACCGATTGAACTTCACTACATGGGATCTGCGCCAGGCTCAAATGAAACTGGACAGTACTAATGTACCGGAAGAAGACCGTTATGCATTATTCAGTGCGCAGGCATATCAACAGTTGATCACCGATATGACCGCAACACAATATCGTGACTTCTCATCTGTGATGGATCCAAGAACAGGAGTAGTTGGTGAGCTGTTTGGTTTTAAAATAATGAAACGCTCTACATCAATGGCCTACGACCTTAGTGGATCAGCAGCGCCAAAAGTGGTAGGGGCAGCAGGTCTCGCTACAGATTGTGATTCAGTGCTTTGCTGGCAATCACAGGCAGTAGAACGTGCAATAGGTGACGTGCTGTTCTTTGAGCAAATGAATAACCCGGTTTACTATGGTGACCTGTTCAGTATGCTTGTTCGTATGGGTGGTAGAAAACGCCGTGCTGCCGAAGAAAACATTGTAGCGATCGTACAAGGAGCTGCCAGTTAATAAATGAAACGGTAATCAAACTATTAAGTAATCATTAAACCGCTTAGCTATGCATGACGTTCAGATTTGGGTGCTTTCAGGTATTGTATGTATATCAGGCATCATTATAGGATTCTTTTCAAAGACAGGTTTTAACCTGGTTGTCCAATTGCTTAGTGAGATTAAAGATGAGATAAAGAAGCTCACTACTGAAACCACGAAACATGAGCAGAAAATACTAAGCATGAAAGAAAAGCTGGAGGATCATGAAAGCAGATTGCGCTTAATAGAAAAGCAAAATAATAACTATCAACTATCTGTAACCGATGAAAACATTATATAAAAACTGGCGCACTACATTAGCCGCCATAGCCATAGCAGCGCTCACTGTATTACAAACGCTCCATTACATCACACCGACGCAGTTCGCAACCTATTCTGGCGTATTAGCAGCAGTAGGTCTGGGAGTAGCGAAAGACGGTGCTAATAAAAATTCTTAATTCTAAAAAAAGAACACTATGTTTTGCCCTAAGGTAAGCTCTGAAATAAGAGCTGCTTACAAGTCTTTTGACCAGTACATTAACGCACATATAGATACAGCGCTGCAATTCACCGAAAACCTTCAAAAGGTTTTGCAATCACCAACAGCGGATATTATTACTGCGCTTACAGGAAATATAGGTACTGCAATACGCACAGATCTGCTTAAAGTGCTGAATGATGTGATACCTGCTCTAAGCATAGCGGATACATGCAAAAGCTGTACCACATTAGCAAATCAGCTACAATGCTATACCGATAATCTTAAAAAGTTATCCCCTGATCTTCAGGATGGCATACTTGTAAAAATGGCAAGTAAGATAGCCGGTGCGTTACATGGCAACAAATTGAAGACAGCGCTGTATGATCTATACACACAAGCTAAATACACTGCAAACAAATAATAAGAAAAAACTCGTGACAGCAGCTTACCCTTCTGTTAGCTCCATATCGTTTTGTAAACGATAATTTTTAAACCACAGAGAATAGATAAAAAATGAATCCTACCCAATCATCTCCTGCTGCTGTTGCTTCACTTCCTCAGCTGGCCCTGCAAATCGCAGTAAGCCAGTTGGGTGTGAGTGAAAAACCGGTAGGCAGTAACTCAGGCCCTGAAGTAGACAAATATCTCGCATCTGTGGGGTTAAAACCTGGTTACGCATGGTGTCAATCGTTTGTGTATTGGTGCTATGCGCAAGCCGCAAACCAGCTTGGCATACAAAATCCCCTAGTAAGAACTGCAGGCGTGCAAGACTGCTGGAACAAAACAGCAATACAGTTTAAAGTGTCTAAACACGATGCCATACTACATGCTGCACTCTTGATCAAACCCGGTGATCAGTTTATACTAAGCTATAGCCATGGTAATGGGCATACAGGTATCATAGAAAAAATAGATGGATTGGTGATACACACGGTAGAGGGTAACAGTAATAACAATGGCAGTCGTGAAGGATATGGAGTAGTACGACATCAGCGCAGCATAGGTAGCCCCTATTTACTCGGTTTTATAAAATATTAATCACATTATAATGCAACACGCAAAACAATATTTTGATGGGCATCCACAGGCAGATCATTTCTATTTCACTGAAGATGGTTTTGCATTTTTTAAGGAACAGGATGCTACAGCACATGCCTTCAGCACAAAACAACATGTGCAAAAAATAACCCGCGCTGAATATGAAGCCTGGGAAACAGGCGACACAGATAAGATGCAGGCTGCTGCACAGGCAGCACAAATAAAAACGGAACAGGAAACTGCACAAAAAATCGCAGAGCAGGAAAAATTAACACAATCCATGTTCCCCGATTTACAGGATGCAATTGAGGGTATAACTCCTAAAGGAAAAATAAGAACAACTAAAAGAATATAATCACACAACAACATTTCAAACTATAAAACATGGGTAATGTAAACGTAACACTTGGTAATGGCGCTCTTGGCTCTGTGCTGCAAACCCAGGACGGTATTGCAGGCATGGTGCTCAACGGCACAGCAGAAGGCACTATCGTGGCAGGCACGCCATTCCTTATCACCAGTCTGCAGGATGCAATCACTGCCGGACTGACGACAACTAATAATCCACTGGCATATAAAAATATTACAGACTTCTATGCAAATGCATTGAATGAAGGAGCGCAGTTATACATAATGCTGGTTCCAGATACTATGACGGTAGCTCAAATGGCAGACAAGACCAATACAAATGGTGCTATCAAGCTATTACAATTTGCCGGTGGCAAAGTGAGGATACTTGGAATTATGAGCGATGACGCACATGTATATAGTGTAGGCAGTCCTGTAGTAACCACAAATGGTATCAATGCGGATGTATATACAGCAGTAACAAACATACAGGCTTTGGCGCAACAATTCTTTTTGGCAGAGCAGCCTTTCCGTGCAGTAATAGGTGGTACATCTTTTACAGGTACTGCTTCCAGCTTATCGGACCTGACAACAGAAGCAAACAATCGTGTTGCCGTTTTAATTGGCGATACTGTTAGCGGAGCGAATGCCGCTTTAGGATTGTGTCTGGGTACTCTGGCAGCTATACCGGTACAAAGAAAAATAAGCCGCGTAAAGAACGGACCGTTGAATACCAACACTGCGTTTATTGCAACAACGTCAGCCGACCAATATACACAGACAGATGCTATCACTTCAAAGGGATTTATCACTTTTAAAGCCTATCAAAGCTTAAGTGGATTTTTCTTTACCGGCGATCCCACAGCAACTACAACAACCGACGATTATGCAATGCTGGCTCGTGGCCGTGTGATAGACAAGGCACACCTCTTAGCTTACGCAACCTTTGTACAGGAAGTGGATGATGAAGCTCCCGTAGATCCTAAAACAGGATTGATCGACCCAGGCTTTGCACTATACCTGCAGCAACAGATGGAAAACCAGATCAATCTCTCAATGGTTGCAAATAATAATTGTAGCGGGGTTACATGCTTTATTGATCCTAATCAGAACGTGCTTAGCACAAGCCAGCTAAATGTAACGCTGAAAATAACACCTGTGGGCTATGCTACAACTATTAACGTGACCCTAAGCTTTGATAATCCAGCAAACGGGTAAATAATTAATAACTAAAAACAATTTTAATAATGGCAATACAAGTTTTTAATAGCCAGGAATGCGAATGGTCGGATATGGCAATAACGCTGGCAGGCGCTCCGTTGGGAAAAATACGTAGTGTACAATATACTGTTGAACAGGATAAAGCACATCTGTATGGCGCGGGCGACGAACCCATAAGCATACAGAGCGGTAATCGTAAATACACAGGCACTATCAAAGTATTGAAAGGAGCTTTTGATGATATCAACGCTGCTGCAATAGAAGCTGCAGGCAGAGATCTGCTCGACCTGGAATTTGATATCGTGGTGGTATATAAAGCAAAAGGTAACAGACCATTGCAAACCGATACATTGGTGCGTTGCCAGGTGAGCAGCTATAACAGGAACTGGGATCAGGGCGCAAAACAAATGGAAATATCCCTACCCATATTATTTCTGCAAATAAAATCTAATTGATCATCTCACGTAAAATAATCTTCATAAATGTCGCAGCACATATTAATAGGACAGGCAACGGACGAAAAAATAGCCGAATGGAAACAGCAATATCCGCAAGGTATCTATGCTATTGAGTCAGATGATCATATCGCATATTTCAAAAATCCTAATCGTAATGAAATGAATTGCGCTATGAGCAAGGCATCGCAGGAAAAAGCTCTTGATATGTATGAAGAGCTTGCCAATTTAACTTTCATTGGAGGCAGTGAAGACGTGATCAAAAACGACCAACGTTTTTATGGTCTTGCCGGCCAGTTAAAAACCAAGTTTGAAGGTAAGAAAGCTACCCTGGTAAACTTATAACGGAAGCGCGCGGCGGCCCGGAGCGCGACTTCCTTGGGTTTTATGAAACACTGCTTGAATATTACATGCCGGGCCTCGACCATAAGAAATTAAGCGACCAGGAGTTTGCACAAAAAATAGCTCACCTCGTATATATCAGGACGAAAGAAAACAATATAAAAAGCACATAGCAAGATGGATAGCATTGTACAATTTGCAATACAATCGAGTAATATATGGAACAGCATTGTAACACCACAGGTGAACATACCTACACTGCCGGATACATTATTGCCTGGCAACAATATTGCTACATCCACAACAGGCAATGTAGATAATTCGTCATCAACTGATGGTTTGTTGCGGCAATTGAATGAGAAGATAGATGCCTTTACAACATCGATAAATTCTTTTAACGGAAGCGTACATAATTTATTCTCCGGCAATAATACTGCTAGTCATTCTATTGCAACAGCAAACAAACTTGACGCACCTGCTAACGCGACACCACCATACATTATACAATGTTGTTGTGGCGAAAACAATAACGGCACAACCAATGCACCGCAAAAAGAAGAAAGCACACTAGATAAATTTATGGATAAGGTGGGCACAGTACGTGACGTTTCAAGCACTGTAGAAGATGGAGCAGATCTATTGGGACCATTAGTTGATGCGTTAGGATGGAAAAAAGCGGGAGGCATCATCAGAACAATCGGTAAAGGAGCAGGAAAAGTAAAAAAATTTACAGGCTTCGTCTCAGACGTGAGAAATTTAGGCGAGGGAATGGTAGATGTTGCACCCTCGGAAGCAGAAGGTGTTGCAGCAACAGCAACAGAAATGGGGGGCATGGCTGCCGGCGGCCTCGAAGTAGGAGCCGCCGAAGGAGTTGGCGCATTGGCAACTGCAGGAGAAATACTAGGTGCAATAGCAGCTCCGGAAGTATTAATAGCAGCGGCTGCGGGCTATGGGTTGTACAAGGCGGAGCAGTATTTATTCTCTGAACCAAAAAATGTATCCGGCCCGGTTATGTTCAATCCTAATTCACCGGCCTCCTCAATAAATACAGATAATGGATTTCGCCTTAGTTATTCGGATAACACTGCCGTACACCGACCCTATATTCCTTCTATCGCCGCTAATCAGCCATCCCAATTCCAACAGCCTGCAAATACAAATTATATAGCAAGACACTGGAGTCCTAACGCTAATATGTCCGGAGCGACCACACATTTTTTTGGAACCAATACTGATCACAATGTCAACACCACAAAGAATATTACTATCAACGTGAGCAAATTCTTCGATAACATAAATGTGTACAACGATAATAAGTTGACCTATAAAGAAATAGAACATAAAATAATTGGTGTGTTTACTCACGTATTAAACGGCGCAGAAACTTCAAACGATTAAAAAACTATGGCCGAGATTTCATTTAGTATCCCCGATTTGTTTCAGCAGGCATTTGGCTTTAGTCCCGATGAACCACAATTTCAGGATTTAAGCGTTCCTGTACTGCAATCAAAGAATGGCAGCCCATACTATGGGTTTGACGGCAAAGGAAGACGATACTTTATGCCGGTAACATTGGGCGGACTTACGTTACAATATCCTGTAGTAGATATTACAGTGAAGAAGACTATTGTAGATACACCCATGGTGAATCGCAGAGGAAGTGTGAAAGAACTTATAAGCATACAGGAGTATGAAATTAATATTAAAGGCCTGATCGTGGGACTAACACCTGATTACCCGGAAAATGAGGTTACTGCATTGCGCGAGCTGTTTGAAAAGAATGAATCGGTAGCAATAGTGTGCCCTAAAACAGATATTTTTTTAATTACACAGGACAGAGCTTCTCAAAATAACCAGGGAACAAATTTATTTGGTACCCAGGCTAAAAACCAGGTAGACCAGGTTGTGATCACGGAGTTGAAGTTGGTAACAGCCGGCAAATCTTTTGCTCCCAATGTGCAACCTTATGAAATGAATCTTTCAAGCGACACACCTTTTTCATTGATCTATGGCATTCCTTTTTCTTTAGACTAATGTATATACTGACATCTAACGTAACAATTAACAGAGTAAGGCAAAACGACTCTATCACATTTACATCAGTGAATGATGTGAACATACAGAAGAGTATACACTCTTATACAGATACAGCTACGCTAAAAATACCCGCGACTGCCAGGTTGCAAACTTCAAATACTTTACAGGCATTGCCGCTTTTATCACAGATATCTGTAAGTTCAGAAACTGCAAAGATCTTTTCGCAAGGTGATAAAGTGACAATACAGTTGGGCTATGATGGTCAGTTGCAAACAGAATTTGTGGGATTTATTAAAGCAGTAGGTTTTTCCACTCCATGCCAGATAGATTGTGTGGGCTATGTGTGGCAATTGAGCCATACGCAAAAGTTTACAAAATACTGGAAAAGCGTTTCACTAAAACAAGTGCTGCAATTAATTATTGCCGGTACCGATATAAAGCTGGATCCAAACATATCTGATTTTCAACTCTCGTCATTTAAAATAGACGAAAAGACAGGAGCAGAAGTCCTTGATCTTCTAAAGGACCAGCATGTTACCACCTATTTTCTTGGAAATATGCTTTGTGCAACTATCAAAGATGTATACCAGACAAATGATATGGTAACATACAAGCTGGGATGGAACACCCTGGAAGATGACAACCTAAAATTTACAGGACTCCAGGATGTGAATGTAAAGGTTAAAGTGACTTATAAAGATGCTGTAGGAAAAGAACACCAGGTAACAAAGCAATACGGAACAGGCCTGCAATCATCACAAGTAACAAAGAGTTTGAGATTGACCAATGTCCCCGATGATGCTACAATAGATGCTAAGGCCGAAAATTTTGCTTTGAAAAATATTTTTCACGGCTATAAAGGAAAGATAACAGCATTTTTAACACCGTACTCGCTACATGGCTGGGCGACAAATATACTCGACGACAAATATCCTGAACGCCAGGGAAAATATTTGATCGAAAGTGTGGAAATACAATTTGGGCAAAAAGGTGCAAGGCGCATTGTAGAACTCGGTAAAGCTTTATAAAATGGTAAATAGCAGGCAGGCAGAACATTTAAGAGATCTGTTAAAAACGTTTACGCGGAGAGATAGTGCAACACTCGCAGGCGTGGCATCCGATGTTGATACATCGGCTTACACCTGTAGTGTAACACTCGCGAATGGGCTGACGTTGCAGGATGTGCAATTAAAGGCGCTAAAGCAGGATACTAACGGAGCTGTACTAATACCTGCTGAGGGTAGCTGGGTACAAATACTGGATATTGGCAACCCTGATTACCTGGTAGTGAGCTGCGAAGTATTGCAGAAAGCTATCATCACCATCAACGAGCAGGTCTTCACGATGGACGGAAATACCTACAGCATAAAAAGCGGAGATGAAAGCCTTTTTAAAATATTAAATGATCTGCTGACACAAATACTTGCTTTGACTGTAACTACCAGCAGCGGCCCAAGTGGCACACCAATAAACGCAACAGATTTTCAAGACATACAAACAAGATTAAGTAACCTTTTAACATAGAACTGATGGCACTGGATACAACAACACTGGAGAACAGCATCAAAAGTGCTTTTCTCGATCAAAGAAGCAATACAAATGATGCCGAAGGTGCAGCAGCAGATCTTGCCGGTAAAATAGCCGAAGCAATGAAAACATTTGTTACAGGTTTAACGATTACATACACAGCAGGCCTTGCAAACGGTGCAGGTGCGGTAAGCGGCACATTTGAATATACTCTTAGTTAATAAATAATAAAAGAAAGAACCCTATGACGAAAATGCTCGACCTCGCGCTGGATGAGAATGACGACATCAATACACTAAACGGAGATTTTATTTGTGTAGAATCTACTTATCAGCATCAGCGCCAATTGTTGCTGAATGGTAAAGGTTCCTTCAAGCAAAATCCTACTATATGCGTAGGTATCTACAGCTACCTGGATGATGAAGGCCTGCAAAATGTGCTGCGTGCCATCAATATAGAATTTACAAGAGACGGAATGAAAGTGGCGAGTTTAGCTTTAACACCAAACGGACAAATCAATAGCAATGCTTATTACCCCTAGTCAAACAGTGCCCGACGCCGGAATAATGGCAGCAGGTACTATGGAATCCCTGTTCAGTATTCTTGCAGCAAATGGATTAAGTATAACTGACCAGCTACAGGCAGGGACAGATATTACAGTGCCCACAACTATTACACTGGATACAGATACACTCCTGTATTTGCAACAAAATAATATCTCTATCGGCACCGCTGATACTACAATATATAAAGGAATCGGCTTCTGGAAAGTGGGTATAGATCTTACAATAATGTGATCTGCTTTCTACATCAAAACAAACAAAAATCATGGCTCGTACTATTTCGCAAATACAACAATCGATCATTGATGCAAAGAATGCAGATCCTGTATTGTCACTGCTGCTCACAAGCACCAGCAATGTAGCTATATGGACATTGTGGACCTATATCGTTGCAGTATGTCAATGGACATCGGAAAATCTCTTTGACCAGCATGTGGCTGAAGTAAACAATATAATAGCCACAATGAAGCCTCACACGCTGCAGTGGTATGTTACAATGGCTAAAGCTTTCCAGTTTGGTTACTCATTACCTGCCGATAACGATACTTATGATAACACGGGAATCGATCCATCGGTAATAACTGCAAGCCAGGTAGTAAATTATGCTGCAGCCACTGAATTGTCCAAAAATTTAAGAATTAAAGTCGCTACAACTACAGCCGGTGCGTTAGCTCCATTAAGCAGTACGCAATTAACAGCATTTGCAGCTTATATGAATGTGATAAAAGACGCTGGCGTAAAGCTGCAAATCACGAGTGGCAATCCGGATTCTTTAAGATTAAACCTGGATGTTTATTACGATGCATTGGTACTCGATAATAACGGCGCAAGGTTGGATGGAACAGAAAATACGCCGGTGCAGGATGCTATAAATACATTTTTACAAAACCTTCCATTCAATGGTTTGTTTGTCGTGAACTACCTGGTTGCTTATTTAAATGCCGTAAGTGGTGTAGTAAATGCTGATGTAAAATTAGCCCAGGCAAACTTTGGAGCACTACCGTATGCAACTATTGATCCAGAATACCAACCGGATGCAGGCTACCTGAGAATTATTAACCCTTCTGATCTGACAATAAACTTTATAGCACATGCCCCTATTTGATATCAGTTATAAAGCACTCGTAAATATTCTTTTGCCACCCAGGCTGCGCAATAGCAAAATGGTGGCCTGGCTGAGTGTATTAACTGCACCCGTGGTTTATATCTACAGCTTATTTACCACAAACAGGAATAGCAATTTATACAACCTCGCACACACAAGCCAGGTGTGTTTCATGCAGGGCGTATTAAATGATACGTTCGATTATGCGCTAAGAAGAATATATATAATAGACGGACCTGAATTTGATCCACTATACATATATATAGCATTAGAAGAAAAGCCATTATTCATATATACAGCATCAGAAAATGATCCGCAATGGTTATACACAACAGCCGAAACAGCATTAGGCAGCTACGATTTTGTTGTAGTTGTGCCGCACGCCGTAATATTTGATGAAGCCAGGATGCGTGCTCTTATAGATGAATATCGTTTAGCTTCTAAAGAAAATTATAAAATACAAATTATATAGCATGAGAAAATTTGACTTTTCGCAGCCCGGAGGTTTTCCGCTCACACAGGATACTTTAGACTGGCTGCAAACTGCTTATACAGAAACAATATTAGCATTAGCAGCAATAGGCGGAAGTGGTCCCTTTATTGTTTCCGGCTTTACTGCAACCGGTTGGACAGTTGCTCCAGGATGGATTTTTTACAATGGGGAGTTATTATATTTTGTTGGGTGGCTAGGCCCCTTGCCTCCTTTCCTTCCGCCTGGTTCTCCGGAGAAACTTTGCATGATAATTGTAGAAACTGATACTCCATTAACCTTTAACGATGGTAGTACGCCGTCGGTTAAGCAGATACGACAGCTTACATTAGGTAATGCTGTGCCAACTGTGGGTTCATCATTTGCGTGGAGTGGTAATGAGATGCCGACATTTGTCAAAGAAACAGCATTCGGTTCTTTAGATGTAATAGCCGGGACAGGAACGACAACTGGTCAGATATTTTATAAAAAAAATACACTAAATAATACTTTGCAGATCAGAGCTGTGTTAACTGTCACAGACCCTTCCTCATTGGCATCTGTATCAACTAACCCTCCATTTATTTTAATTGCAACATTGCCAGCGGGATATCGTCCTAATAATAGTGTTCCTTTTACAGGATATGTAAGCATAAATCTTTTTAAGGATGATGCAGGTGTAGATTTTATTAAACAAGTAAATGGCGACATAGGCACAGATGGTAGAATAAACATAGGATTGTTGAAATCGGATGCTTCGATATCCAATTACGAGTTTTATTTCAATTGCATTATCCCACTCGACTAAACAAATTGTAATGGCAATACAAACCAGAGATACATTGAAATCATATTTCCAGACCGGTGATATTCCCACGCAGGGGCAGTTCGGCGATCTGATAGATACTATAGTGATCGGGACCGATCTGACAGTTGTAAAGACTATCCAGGATAAAACCTGGACAATAAAAACATTGCCTTCAGGCAATCCTGCAGATATGCAAAAACCGGAGGGAAATACTTTGCAGGACGATAGCCTGAAAAATGTTACTCCACTGGGAGTAATATTTATTGATAATCTACCTCTTCAGTGGGTAACTGCAGGAGTAACATTTGATGCTCCTTCAGGCAAATTTGATTTTACAAGTTCCACTTATGGAGCGCTAAAAAATAATTCAGTTATCACCATACAATACAATTCTTAATAAATGAAAAGGATACTATTTAGTTTGCTAACACTCGTTAGCTGCTACTCTGCTTTTGCACAAACCTATATGGGCTCGCCGGCAAAGTGGTATGAATATCAGGGAATACTCGGCGCCGACAGCGGAGTAAAAAGCAAAGGCGCATTTGTCTTAAACCAAAATGACACTACTACCAAAGCTGTGACGATTACACAGTTGAATGATAGTACTTCTGGCTTAACCCATTATAGCGATACTACTTCTGGTTTAAATTCAAAAATTGCAACTACTTATATTGTAAAACAATTGATAGCAGGTGGCGGTTTACAAGGTGCAGCAATTCCGTCAACAAGCCCAGGTTCACATTTGCAAGGCAAATATTGGTTTGCCAGTACTGTTGGAACGTATGCAAATTTTGGCGGTATCGTTTTGGCTTCAAACGAATATGCTGCACTTATTGATAATGGGACGAGCTATGATAAAGTGGATATTCCCACAAACTTAACACCTGTTTTAGATAGTATTTATAAGCTGGATACTGCATATAATAACGCTAACAATATTTATTGGTTTAGCTCTAATCCAATTACCTATACGGCATCTGGTAATAATATTAATGTCACAGTTCCTTCAGGTTTTATTGTATCAGGTAGTTATAGTTCTTCATTTATCGCATGTCCCTCCTATTCTGGCACAATAAATCACTTAAATGCTTTAATACTTGACATGAGCAATCCTTCAAGTCCTACATTTATTAATGCTTCTCCTATAAATGCAAATGTTAAAGCAAATGCAGCGAGAAAGATATTTATTGGGTGTGCTTACGGATTGCCATGGTCAACAATATCGAGTGTACAAGGCCAATTTACACCTACAAGTATAACAAATGGTATGAATGCATTAGGATTGACATTAAAAGTATATGTGCCAGCAACAAATCAAACTGTTACAATTAATAACATATCAGGGAATACCGTACAACTTACGATACCAAATGGTTTCGTGGTATCCACTGGGTATCCCCAAAGTTTCACAGCAATAACAGCTCATACGGATACATTGAATAATACGCAGGTATTATATTTAGATGTTTCAAACCCATCAACTCCAGTTTGGACTAAAGTGTCAAGTGCAGGTAATGGTATTGCAAGAATCTTAAACTATTACGGTCAGCTTTTTAGCGAAAGCGGCTCATTGAATACTCTGCTATATAATGCATATGTTGTTTATAATTCGCCTAGCACACCGTCTATTCAACATTATCTAATTCGTAAGCCGGCAAATGGAGGGATAATAAGTGTTAATTGTTTTGATACTTCTATAACAACAGCGCAAAATAGGATTACAAATGTAACAGCTACGAAAAGAGTGGAATTAGATTTAGCACCTGGACTATATTTAGAACCAGGTGATGGTGGTAATGGTTTAGTATGTCACGATTTTATAGATATACATGGTCTACAACGTGATAGCTGTATAATAATGGGACCTCCCCTTTCTCATGGAAGCCAAGCGAACGGTAGTGCAATGTTTGTAGCAAATAGTAATATCAGCAACTTAACTATTTTAGGTTATAAGAATAAGTATTGTGTTCACTTAGATAATGCTGGTGGCAGCAATCCTGTAGATAATAACAGGGTTGCTTACTTTGATCATGTAAACTTTAGACATTTGGGTTCGGATGATGGATTTGGATTTGATTTGGGATTTGGAGAATATTTTTCACAGAAATATGTATTCACTGATTGTAATCTTTTAGGATGGGGTATGTTTTGGCACAATGCGCAAAGCGGAGGAACTTCAAGACAATCTGGTTCGGCGCTATTATTAAAATTCAAAGGATGTAAAATGAAACAGGCATTCTTTACTGATTTTGCTTCGTATAATAATGATAGTATAGTATTTGAAGGGTGCCAAATAGATAGTATAACACTAGATGCACAAACAGGTACTTATAACTCTAATCCGACTGATACAAACTGTAATAGAGGGTGGTATCCGCCTTTTACAAAAATATATGATGATGGAGCCAATAAAATTGGGTGGGTTGGTTATAGGGATACTGCTGCGGCATTATTTGGTAATCATCCAGCAAAGTTTGTATCACTTAATGAACAAGATTATAATAGCACTTCATCTACTATTCCTCAAGGCTATGCGGTAGTAAAAGGAGCGGATAGTGCATTGGCTGATGTTTATCCATCCAATATTATTTATTGGGGTAACGTTTCTCCCTATACCGGAAGTGGTGTTTTAGCTGGAGTAGCTGAAGAAAATATTAGTGCTTATTCTTCGGGTTCAGTGCAGTATAGAGGAAAGCCATTAATGTATTTTAATAACAGTGCTGGAAGTATTTCTTATAATTCCCCCCTAACAGTAAATAGCATAGGACAATTTATTTTTTGGACAGGAACTGGTCAGATATTTGGTTATGCTCTACAACCAGCAAGTAGTAATGGTTTAATTCGAGGGCAGCTAATAAACACAACTAGGCTTTAATTTTAGTTCTCTCAAAAATGTATGTAAATTGCATGTATACATTTAATCAAATACCTATATGCTTAAAGGGATTTTAAGTAGACATGCAAAAATTATAAAAGAGCGAGACGGTAGCAAATTAGTACAGATCTACATCAGTAAATCCGGAGATTTTACTTCCATAACAGACGCTTTAGCTTCCATTAAAGATAATGGTTCGAAAAAAAAATACATTCTCCATATTTCTAATGGTATATACGAAAATGAAGGTGGTTCAAATGGATTCGGAATTGAACTAAAGCATTTTGTTGATATAAAAGGTGAAAGCAGGGAAGGAGTAATAATTTCAGGTGCAATGGCTCCAGGCGATAGAGAAAGTCAAAGAAAATATTCCACAATACATAAACCTGCCCATTGTAGCATTGAAAATTTGACTATCTATACTCCCAATAATAAGTATGGCATTCATGCTGATACCGGTAGCCCCAGCAATTATAATTTAAAAGTAAAAAACTGCGTCATTCATAATGATGGCGGCTATGATGGTTTCGACGTTGGCATCGGAATTTATTTTAATCAATCAATAAGCTTCGAAAATTGTCAATTTAAAGGAAAGGGCATATTTATCCATAACGCTTCTTCCATTAAAAATGGGAAAAAGAATAATTTCTATTCTTTTTCGTGCGTAGAAAGCGAAATGAGTAATTTTCATTTTTCAGAATATATTAGTTGCAATCCAGGGAAAATATTGCTAAGCAAGAATAAAATAGATAAAATAACTCACGATAAAATTCCTGGGACAATTGCTGGCAATATAGACTACAAAGCTCAAATGATAAATTAACATTGTCATCCAAAGATCTTCAGGTGATATCATATCACCTCGAAGATCTTTAAGCTTAAATAAACAATTGCACTTAGTGATAGTAGCATCATCACTATTTCCTTCAGGTACATTCTTATGGTTTTCAGCATATTGAAAGGGGTTGGTTAATTGGATAGACGCAAGGATTTCAAAAAAAGTTAGGGAACCTGGTGAGTTTTTTTATCATTACGTTGTTTATTCACTTATAATTGTTTTTTACATCCGGGCACCATAATTTGCGTCATTATAGAATTGCCCCGATGAAAACAAAAGATACCACTGCCATTGTAGCGTCCACAAGGCTTTATACACTCGATTATCTGCGGGGCTTTGCTGCATGTGGTATCATGCTGTTTCATTATCTGAACAATGGTGTAGGCAGCACCACCGGCGCCAATACATTTCTCATGCGAATTGGCTCCTATGGAGTATCAATATTTTATGTGCTCAGCGGACTTACTCTTTATTATGTTTATTTCCGGCGCATGAAGCCCTCCCTACCCGATCTTAAGGATTTTTATGTCAAGCGTTTTTTCAGAATATTCCCGTTGTTGTGGCTGGTAGTTATTCTTACCCTGCTCATAAAGCATTACAATCCCGGTTGGAAGCAACTGGTACTAAATTTCACTGGTCTTTTCAGTTTCATACACCGTCCGGGTCTTGCATTGGGGCAATGGTCTATCGGTAATGAGCTTGTCTTTTATCTTTTCTTTCCGTTTTTTGTCCTGTTTTCAAAAAAGAGCAAATTTGTTTTCTATCTTTTTTCTGCGGCTATTATTGCTATCTATCTGTATTTTGCCTTTAGGGTATTAACCCCAAATATTGACCTGGTACATCAGTGGACTACTTATATCAATCCGTTAAACCAGGTTTTTCTTTTCCTTGGCGGCTATTTGATAGGTTTCCTTTTTCGCGAAGTAAAAATTTCAAAAACAACAGATCTGCTGATTCTGGCAGTGGGGCTTTTATTGCTTATCTTTTATCCTACGGGTAATGGAAATGAGGCGGTGCTTGTTACCGGTATTAACAGGTTGGTATTTACCGGTATCTGCTTTATTATATGTTTTGCTTTTTACAAGAATACTGTAAAGCTTCCCAGGATCCTTAACAGGTTCTTTACCTTTTTAGGGGAAGCAAGCTATTCTGTATACCTTCTGCACCCTATAGTATGGGGCCTTGTTGGGCTTATAGCGTTGCCTGCTGCTGCGCACATTATTATTTCTATCCCGCTCACATTCTTTGTTAGCTATATAGTATATAATAAGTATGAAAGATATTTTATGGAGAAAGGGCGTGTAATAGCCAAAAAGTATATAAACCCGCCAAAAGAGACTACAGTACAGCAAACGAAGGAAGCCACAGCCGTGTGATACACATTGTTAAAATTATTTCATTTTAAACGTTATAATGGCTTACGGCATCACTTTTGAAAAAAGAAAGAAAATTTAAGGGAATGAAAAAGCTATTGATATTATTGTGCGTGATGTATTCTGCTTATGCTGTTGCACAGGATGAGGTAACTGATAATTATAAGATAAGCAGCGAAGCATCATTATCGCTCAATTCTCCATATCATGCCTCAGAGGGAATATTAATGACCATAGGAAAGGACAGCCTGCTTGATATCTTCAGACTTGATACCTCTAATGCGCATATGTCGAATTATGGTTCGATAGTAAAACGTTTTAGTTACGATGGTGGTAAAACATGGACACCCTATACTTTGGTATATCATGGTCCGGCCGACGACAGAAATATAGGTGGCGGTTATAAGAACGGAATGGTAATAGTTTTTTTCAGAGAGCTAAATCAGGGACATGGCTACGTTCGGTATTTAATGTTTTCACACGACAAGGGTAAAACATTTACTTCACCCGCCAGAGTTGCGCAAAAAATACAAACTGTTGTTGGTGTTCCTTTTGGACAATTGGTAACTGCCGACAGTGGGAAAATATATCAGCTCTACTATTCTCAAAGTAAGATAAATCTTATCTATTCTTATGATGGGACCAACTGGAGTGTGCCAACTGAAGTATATAACGATACAAGCAGAGTGATAGGCGAGCCCGCAATGGTATACTGTGGTAAAGGAAAATTATTAATTCTGGCCAGGAGGGATAAAGGGTATTTCCCGTATGAACAATTTGTATCCTCCGATAACGGCAATACATGGGTAGATGAGGGATCTACCAACATCGGGGTTGATGCCACGCCGTTTACATTTAATGATGTATCTCCCTATATGACATACGATTCTGTTCACGATGTTATCATAGCATTGGCAACGATACGCCCTCGTGATAGAAAAACAGGGGGCACCACTGGCGGTGTGTTACTTTATGTAAATACGCCTGCCAGCGTATTTACAAACAGGCTGGGATGGAGTTTCAGGGGTAAGCTAAACAGACCCGAACCCAATATGGATGACTTTTATGGTTATCCTGTATTAGCGCGGATAAATAAAGATGAATGGATTGGTATTCTTACAGATGCCGTACCTGTGGGCGGTGTTAGCGGATACACGATCTATGGACACCAGCATGCTTCCCTGTATCAGTTCACAATTACTTATAATGAGCATTAGCAATATTTTCATCAATAAATTAACATGATGAAAAAAGAGAAGCTGATCCTGCTTATTATTATTCTTGCCCTCGGAGGAATATCAATAGGGATCTATAAAAAGATATTTGTCAGGCAAAGGGTTAATAATAATTCCGGACGACCTTTTACAATTACGCATATCAGGATAAAGAAGGGAGGTAAGCCTGGTTTTAATTGCGATTATACTTCTATTACTGCTGCCCTGCTGGCTATCGACGATAATAGTAGCACACACCGCTACGAGCTGGACCTTGCCAATGGAGTATACAATGCGGAAGCAGGACAAGGTTACAGAGGGCTGGAGCTAAAAAACTTTGTGGATATAGTAGGGCAAAACCGGGACAGCATTGTAATTGCCGGTATTTATGCGCCTGCCGGGTTGGAGAAAGAATTTTCAACAATAAACCGGGTAGCCAACTGTACGGTTAAAAACGTAAGCATCTATGCCAGTAGGAATGAGTATTGTGTCCGTGCCGATCAGCCTTCCCCATACGATTATATCTTCACACTCGAAAATTGCACACTGGATAACAGAGACCCGAATAATAGATTTGAGTTGGGGATAGGGATGAATAATGCGCAAAAGGTTATAATTAAGAACTGCATATTCAGAAGAGTAGGTATCAATGTATATAATGCCCGAAAAAGAAGTGACTCATCCAGGCTGGAAATAATTGATTGTAAACTAAATACCTTACACTATACTGATGATCCTCAAGGCAATTATGGTACTTTCCTTTTGTCTGGTAATACGATAAAAACACTATTACTGGATAGCAAAATGCCTGCTAATAAAACTGAACAGCCTGCTGTAACAATTATTAATGAGAATAATAAAATAGACAGTATCGCCTACCTGAATAACTATCCCGTAGGATCAGGCAGGAAAGTTTTCGATCGCTGATTATTTAAGATAAGTATATTTTTATAAATTTAGATGTGTGTTTGAAACCACAATAGCATGAAATTATTTTACACCTTCATTTTTTTATTTCTTTATAATGCATCATCTGCTCAATACATCTACAACGATGTAAAAAGAGACTGGTATGCAGAGATACCATCTGTAGATATAGAGACGCTCGATTCAATAGTGCTATACCCTAATAAAGCAGCAATAGATCCTAAAAAAGATATGCTGATGTGGCAATTTAAATACGATGAAATATACCAGCTTATCGTTTTTGATAACGGACAACCCGGAGGGCAAGGTCCAACATACTATGCCCCTGAAAGATGGACTATAAAAACTAAAAAAAATGATGAGCTCGAATTGCAGATGAAAGATACAAAAGGCGAAAAATGGTTCCACTCCACATTACGCTCTTATAAACTAATACCAATAAGAGACACCTACAACATATTGCAGAGGATGGTACTTGTGAAAGAAGAGTATTAGTATTGATCCACATTCTTTTTACTCCAATCCACTATTTTCCACTGGTCGCCCACCTGGTATAGCAAGAGATATTGTGATGGAGCCTTTTTCAAAGTTATGTCATAAAAATGCCCCACATCTATAACGTTTAGCTTGTAGTATTCATTCTGGTAACTAGTCGCCCCGATTACATTATACCACCACCATGTTCCCCATTGGTTTAATGTGACACGCATACTGCTATCATTTAATACAGTGACATGAGCCCCGTCATTAGGGCTTAGCATATTATAAGATAAAACGTCGAAAACTATATTATTTATCTTTTGGTGTGATAGCAGATTTTTCATCATCTTAAACTCACTTGGGTCAGATGAGCCTATCATTGGCACACCATTCATATTTTCCGGGTTGTTCAACAGCACTACTACCTTATCGCTTGGATTGGGAAAATTGTTTAACAGGCTGGTAATAATATGATCTGATTCCTTCCAATACTTGTTAAGCTTTGCAGTAAAATGAATATTGATAAAAGCATAGCCAGCCCATAATGTATAGCTGATAATTTTTAAAGAAATAAAGCTTAATAAAAGGGTGATGAGCATGTAAATAAAAGCATCGAACATATAGGTATATCTATCCACCACCAGGAGTTGCTGTTTTTGAAACCATAAAGGCATAAGGATGCTCACAGACATACCGCAGAATACAAACAGCAGAACGGCAGCTTTAGCCTTAGGCCCAAACTTTTTGAAATTAGTGATTATAAAAAGGCATATGGCGACTACTAATGCGTAAAAAGGGATGATACCTCTCCATGATTCACATAGCTTATATACATATTGTCTGGTATCGTTTGATAGAAAACGTCCAAACAACACTATATGAAATAAATATTCAGGCGGCCTGCTCAGAAGGATATTAGCTTGCTGATGAATGGTATTTACACCTATATGCGCTACCCAGTCTCCATACACTATTCGATAAGTTATCAGATGCAATACAAATAGTACAAGCTCCGGTACGAAAAAATAAAGTAATGTTTTTTTCAGTACAAAAATGTCTCTTTTTAATGCTACACGATAATAGAGAGCTAATGCTAATACAAACCAAGGTGTGAGATAAAATACTTCTAATGAATAAGTGGAAAGAAAAAAAACAACACCCCCCCACCAAATATATTTTGCATTTTGCGCTTCCTGGAAACGTTGCACCCATAGCAATATGAGCAATATCAATAAAAATCCCTGCAAATAATGAAATGAAGACTCCCAAACGATAACTTCAGAGATATGAGGACATACGCAGTATAATAAAACACCACCCATTGCAATGATGCCTCCATTTTTGATATTTGTATCATTAAATAATTTTTTGCAAATGATATATAACAGGGTGCCGTTAATAGCATGCAATGTTATCTGTAGTAAATGCCATAACCATTTGTTGACTCCAAATAATTTGAAAAAAATATAAGTGGTGAACTGTGTAAACTGGTAAAGGCTTTTTACATGAAAATTTGTCCTGTTCAGATATTCCCAAAAGCTATGGTTTTCTATTTGATCCAGCCAGCCCACTACATCTGTCACAAAACCGGCTTTGGCAGCGGGTAGATACAATATGAATAAAATGAGCCAGAACACGCAAAACGCAATGCAATTATTCTGGTTTATTTTTTGTAAGAAGCTCATAGTTCACCTTTTAATACTGGTCTTTATTTATCATACTCCAATCTACAATATGCCATTTACCTCCCGTCTGAAATAATAATTCGAATCGTTGATAAGGTTTTTTTAATACCACATCATAGTACCGACCCACATCTATCATATTCACTTTATAATCTTCAGTTTGGTAACTGCCTGCGCCTAAATGTTCCCGCAACCACCACGTCCCCCATTGGTTCAGTGTTACTCTTACTGTACTGTCATTTATAACAGTTGCGTGTGCGCCATCATCGGGTGTGGTCATATAGTAAGCCATTACATCATACACAGTATCTTTTATAGTATTTTGAGTAAGCAAATTATGCATTTGTTTAAACCCTTGTCCCTCCTGTGCGCCGATCATTGGTATGCCTTTTAGGCTTTCCGGTAGATCCAGTAACAAAACTATTTTATCATCTGTAGAGGGAAAATGATGTAACAGCTTATCAATTACCTTTTCGGACTGATTCCAATATTTATTGATCTTTACAGTAAAATAAATATTCATCAGCCCGTATAAAAATAATATTGCCAATGCTATTGGCTTTTTAAAAGCTAAAATAACCACTAATGCGAGCAGCATACATACAAAAGCATCGAGCAAATAAGAATACCTGTCAAATTCTACATAAAAACCTAGTGGAAACCATATAGGCATAAGCATGGACATTGATATAATTACCCATGCAGAAATCAATACCACTGCCTTCCACTGTACGCTCATCTTCCTGAAGCGAAAAGCAGTATATCCAAAAGCTAATACAAATACGCCATAAAAAGAGATTAAAAAACTTTTAGATTCGCACAGGTGATACACTGTATTACGAAAATCATCAGAAAGATACCTGCCTGATAATAAGATGTGAAATAAGTATTTGGGAGGTTTATATAAATAATCAATTGATGGATTGAACGCCCCGATATGCGCAACATTCGATCCGTAAACGAGTTTTAATACTGCTATATGTATAGCGAAGAGAAGTGCCTGGGGTAATAAAAAGTATAAAAGAGCTTTTTTAAACCTTGCTTTATCTATGTTTAATGCCAGGCGGTAATACAATATCAATGTAAATACAAACAGTGGTGTCAGATAAAAAACTTCCAGTGAGTAGGTGGAAAGAAAAAATAATATTCCAGCCCACCATATATATTTTGTATGCGCATGATATAAATAAAGTTGAGTAAGCGATAATATGATCAATATCAGCAAAAAGCCCTGTAAAAAATGAAAAGAGGGCTTCCAGACTATCACTTCAGAAATGTAGGGACATACACAGTATAGGATAGCACCACATATCGCGATCAGATATGCGTTTTTAATTCCAGAATCCTGAAAGATCCGCCGGCAGATGGTAAATAATAAAAAGCTGTTGATAGTGTGTAGTGTAATATGCAACAGATGCCACAGCCATGGATTAGTGCCCAGTAGTTTATAAAATAAGTAAGTATTAAATTGAGTGAATTGGTAAAGACTGTCTATACCGGAGTTCTTCCTGTTCAGGTAATCAAAGAAATTTTGATTTTTAACGGAATCGAGCCAACCCGGGAAATCACTTACAAAACCGGCTCTGGCAGCAGGCAGGTATAAAACAAATACTATAGACCACAACAGGCAAAATGATAGCAGGCCGTTTTTATCAATGGTTTTTCGGAATAACATTGTGGGCTGGTTTCTCCAAATATTATAAGCACATAAACATACTTATAAAACATGGAACAAGTATATTGCGCCTGCCTATTTTGTAACAAAGACATTATTGTATGCCAGAATATGAAGAAACATACAAGCCGGTATTGATAAGCGAAATAAAGCAGGAAAAAAAAGATGTCAAATCATTTACAATAACTCCTGAAGACGGGCAACCTATTTCATATCTCTCCGGCCAGTTTCTAACGTTTGTTTTTTATCATCATCAGAGAGAGGAAAGAAGGTCTTTTTCTATTTCTAGCAGTCCTGTTGTTGATGAGCCATTGTCATTTACCATTAAAAGAGTGGAAAATGGTGCATATTCCCGGTATTTTATAGATAAGGCTAAAGTAGGGGATAGATTATATACTACAGGCGCAGCAGGATTATTTACCCTTCCTGAAGAGTATGCTTCTTTCAGGCAAATATTTTTTTTCGCAGCAGGCATAGGGATAACACCTATTTATTCACTGATAAAAACATTGCTCCACACTCGACCAGATCTGGATGTGGTACTCGTGTACAGTAACAGGAATATTGATGAGGTAGTTTTTTATGATGAATTACAGACGCTTGCGCTTACGTTCAAAAGCAGGTTCAGAATAGAATATCTGTTCAGCACAGCTTTTGACCTTTCAAGAGCACGGTTGAACAAATTGTTACTTCCTATTTTAATAAATGAGTACGCAACTGTAGAAAAAGAAAAAATGCTTTTCTATACCTGCGGGCCGTTTGTGTATATGCGTATGGTCATTATAACCCTCGAGGAATTAGGAATAAGCTCATCTCAGATCAAAAAAGAAAACTTCAATACTGAAGATAGGACAATCAAAAAAATAGAACCTCCTGATAAAGATACCCATAATGTATTGCTAAAATGGAATGGCAAAGAATACCATTTTACATCCCAATATCCTGATACAATTTTGCGGTCTGCAAAAAAGAATAATATCGCTTTGCCTTATAGTTGCGAGATAGGTCGGTGCGGTAGTTGTGTAGCTACCTGCACAAAAGGAAATGTTTGGATTTCTTACAATGAAGTATTAATGGAATCAGATATTGCGAAAGGAAAAGTATTGACATGCGTAGGCTATCCGGTAAACGGAGATATAGTGCTGGAGCTATAGCGGGAAATATTATATTTAAATTATTTACAAAATCTTACTGTCTTATAGTTAATATGGATATCAATGACAATAAGATTAATGTCTTTATTATTGCCAGATTTTCTGTCAATATTTATATATTTATTAGGGAAAATTTAGAAGGTTGTAAATGGTTATTAAATAGGTGCTTATAAGGGTATATAAATGAGGAAGAGAATATTAATCATAGAGGAAAATGAAGGCGATTTTCAATCGCTTCATCTACAACTTTTAATGATAGGCTATGTATCTGAAAATATATGTTGGCATAGATCAATTAAGGATATTCAATTAAATGTTGCTGCTGAGCCACAGATTATTTTTATTGCTGTTGCATCTCCGATTGAGTATTATAAAGTTTTGATATCCCAAATACAGGAAAAATTCAACCATACTCCGATTATTGCTATATGCAATACCAGTTGCAGTGAGGTTGTTACAAAAGCAAAAAACTTAAGTGTACAGGATTATCTTTTAAAAGGGGATTTTGATTCGAAGTTGTTGGGCAAGGCGATAGAATACTCTATTACAAAAAATTCGTTAAGGGAAAAGATAGAAGAGGTAGAGAATATTTTTGAAAGCATTAGCGATGCTTTTTTTGC
>DATNFP010000200.1:0-15902 GCA_035606335.1 Flavipsychrobacter sp.
TTACTTCTTAACGTAATTAGCAACATATCATCAATCAGACTGAAGATTATTTCTTACACATATCTTGCTTCCAGCCTATAATGTTTTTGCCATTGAAAAATAAAAACCAGCTTTAATGCAAGTTTTAGTGCGAGGACAAAAAGAAAGGATCCCAAAAAGATATGGAATCCTTGCCTGTCTTGCGGTGGGCCCACCAGGACTTGAACCTGGGACCACCTGATTATGAGTCAGGTGCTCTAACCAACTGAGCTATAGGCCCTGGCTGTTAAGCCAAAAATTGGATTGCAAATGTATAGCATTTTCTTAAAAAACGGGAACCAATACAAGAATTATTTTTGCAGAATGCTACAAAACATAAAACACATAATCTTCGATCTTGGCGGTGTGTTGCTCAACCTGGATTATAATGCAACTGAAAAAGCCTTTACAAAGCTTGGTATTACTAATTTCAAAGAATTGTTTTCACAGCTCACCCAGAATTCTTTATTCGATGATCTGGAAACAGGTAAGATACAGCGTAGCCAGTTTGTATCTGCTATTCAGGATATATCAGGTGTTTCATTGGAAGAACAGCAAATAATTGATGCGTGGAATGCTATGTTGCTTGATTTTCCGTTAAGAAGGCTACAATTACTGCAACAACTACGATTGCATTACTATCTGTTTTTGCTTAGCAATACAAATGAAGTACATGAGGAAGCATTTAATGAAATATTAATGAAGGCATTTGGCATTCCTAACATTGGGACTTTCTTTGACAAGGTGTATTACTCTCATAGAGTCGGCATGCGCAAGCCCGAGAAAGAAATCTTTCAGCATATTTTAGATGAGAACGAGCTTAAGCCTGAGGAAACATTATTTATAGACGATAGCCCTCAGCATATTGCCACTGCTCAATCATTGGGCATACAAACTATATATCTGGAAAAAGGAATGACTATTGAGGATGACGTCTTTAAGCCAAAAGGATGATTATAGTTACTTCACCTCTTCGTAATCTATATAATCACCTTCTTTTATATGTGACCTGCCTGTAGACCGGTTATTTACCTTATGCTCCATTTCCTCCATTTTATGCTGCATCTGTCGCATACGGTCTGAAGCCATTTTGGTTATCTTGAATACAGGAAAAACATATTTTGCCAAAAACCGGTAAAGTATTACTATAATAAAGGCCCAAAATAGTACTCTGAATAACATAGTGATGTCAAAGGTAATGAACCTTGTTCTTACATGAGTTAATGAAAGTATAATTATAATTAATGCAGAGTTTGCTATAAGATTAAAAAGTTCGTATATTTGCATTGGATTTTAATCGAAAAAGAAAGGGGACACTCAGTTGTCCCCTTACTATTTATTCCATGGCTGAGACAATTGAAAAAATTACAGATTTATTAAGCCCATTGCTAGAAGGAACAGATATGTTTATCGTTAATGTTAAAATTAAGCCGATAAATAATATTAAAGTCTATCTCGATGCTGATAATGGGCTATCTATTGATAAAAGTGCTTCTATTAATCGCAAGCTGTATGCCTTAATAGAAGCAGGTCAAATGTTTCCCGAGGGAGATTTTTCGCTTGAGGTTTCCAGCCCGGGAGTTGACGAACCCCTTTCCCAATGGCGCCAATACAAAAAGAACATTGGAAGAAAGGTATTAATAACGCCTCTGGAAGGCCCCGATAAATTGGGTGTTCTAAAGGATGTGAACGAACAGCAAATAATACTGGAAATACCGGTACCTAAGAAAAAAGAAACAACAATAGAAGAAATACCATTTTCAGAAATAAAGAAAACAGTAGTACAAATTATTTTTTAATTCAAAACCCCTGCTGGAAGCAGGGATATAAAATGTGAGATCATGGCAAGTATCAATCTTATCGACTCATTTCAAGAGTTCAAAGATGCCGAAAACATTGACCGGCCAACCTTGATGAAGGTAATTGAAGATGTTTTCAAAACATTGCTTCGTAAAAAATACGTTTCGGACGAAAATTTCGACGTAATTGTAAACGACCAAACGGGGGACCTTGAAATCTTCCGCCGTCGCGAAATAGTGGAAGACGACCTCATTGAAGATGATAACTTACAGATACCTTACTCAGAAGCTATAAAAATAGAGCCCGACTACAGCGTAGGTGAAGAAGTATATGAAGAAGTAGATGTGCGCGACTTTGGCCGCCGTGCTATACTAGCAGCAAAGCAAACACTGGCTGCCCGTATCGGCGACCTTAAGAAAAATAACCTTTTGAAGAAATATGCGGAACGTGTGGGAGAGATTATTGGAGGTGAAGTGTACCAGATATGGAAAAAAGAAATATTACTACTTGATGATGAAGGTAACGAGCTGATCATGCCTAAATCAGAACAAATACCCACTGACTTCTTTAAGAAAGGAGAGACCGTGCGGGCAGTAGTAAAGAAAGTGGAAATGCGCAATAACACACCTATCATCATATTGAGCCGTACCCATTCTTCTTTCCTTGAAAAACTTCTGGAAATTGAAGTACCTGAAATAATGGACGGCCTTATAGTTATAAGGAAAATAGTACGTGAACCTGGCGAACGCGCCAAAGTAGCTGTAGAAAGCTATGATGATCGTATAGATCCGGTAGGTGCTTGTGTGGGGATGAAGGGTAGCCGCATACATGGCATTGTTAGAGAATTACGCAATGAAAATATTGATATAATTAACTTTACTAATAACCAACAATTAATTATTCAGCGTTCACTTACGCCTGCGCGTATCAATCGTATGGAGCTCGATAATAATGAGCATCATGCGGATGTATACCTTGAGCCCGACCAGGTATCACTGGCGATAGGTAAAAAGGGCGTAAATATTAAGCTTGCGCAGGAACTTACAGGCTACAGCATAGATGTATATCGCGATGTGCAGGAAGACCTCGAATACGATATCGATCTCGATGAATTTTCAGACGAAATTGAAAGCTGGGTTATTGACGAGTTCAAGCGTATTGGTTGTGATACAGCATTAAGCATCCTCGATCTTTCAGTTGAAGAATTGGTGCGTCGTACTGATCTTGAAGAAGAAACAGTGAAGGATGTACGCCGTATACTGCAAGCTGAATTTGAAGATGAAAAATAGTTATTTTTTTTAGTAATATAACTATTAAACCCTACATAAAACAATGTTTAAGATTACGAAAACCAGCCATTTTTCAGCAAAAATGGCGTAGGTTTGTAGATTAGGCATAGGCTAACGAAAATTTAGCGCAAAATTTTTTTTGACTACGGAATAGAATGGCAACAGCAACAAAAACACCAAGATTACTGGCAGCAGCCAAAGAATTTAACATTGGTAAGGAAACGCTTGTCGAGTACCTTACCAATAAGGGATTCGAGTTTAATGCAAGTAATCCAAATACCAAACTGACTGAAGAAATGTATGACGCCTTGCAGGCGGAGTTTGCTCAAGACAGGCTCGCCAAACGCAAGAGTGAAGAGATAGCCTTGCCTAAAGGGTCATTGTTGGATAACCTTAAGAAAACTAAAGACGATCTGGACCTGGGCGTACGCGATAAGAAAGAAGAACCTGAAGTGGCGGCACCAGCCCCGAAAAAGGAAGAACCTCTTAAAGAACAGGAAAAAGTTAAAGAAAAAGTCCCGGAAGCAAAAGCACCGGAAACAAAAGCATCAGAAACTCCCTCTCCTACTCCAGAAGAATCCCCAGCTAAAAAGACAGCAGAACATAAAAAGACAGAAGAACCCGTAGAAGAGAAGAAACATGCTGCGGAGGAGAAAAAAGCTACGGCAGAAAAACAGGAAGAACAAGACTCTGAGGGACATATTAAAGCTAAGTCTCAAAAGTTGGAAGGGCCAAACGTTCTGGGAAAAATAAATCTTGAGGAGTTAAATCTTTCTTCCCGCCCTAAAAAAGGAGCAACAAAGAAGAAAACCAAAAAAGAAGAAGAGCCTGAAGCAAAAGCTAATGAGGAAATAACTGAAGCTCCTGCAAACATTGAAATACCTGCTGCTAAAGAAACACAGCCGGAAGAAAAACCACAACGTCCTGTGGTCGCTGAAACAAAAGAAGTGATTCAGGAAGATACGGATCAGGATGAGGAAAATGGAGACAGGCCTGAGCATATCGAAATGAAAGCTCCGAAATTGGAAGGGCCTAAAATTATTGGTAAAATAGTGTTACCAGTTGCAGGAAATAATGCTGCAAAAGGTGATAATAAAGATAAAGACAGGGACAGAGAAAAGCGTAAACGTAAGCGCATCCCTGTTGAAAAGAAACCCGAAACATTTAAACCTGACCAGCAAGGCCAGAACAGAGATAGAAACCAGAATAATAATAGAAGCGGTCAAGGAGGACATCCGGGTGGTGGTCAAGGACAAAATAACAGGCCTCAAAACTTCAATCGCGGCCAGGGGGGAGGCCACGGACAACAAGGTGGTGGCCAGGGACAATTCGGAGGCCAGCAACGTGGTGGTCAGGGACAACATAGCGGTGGACAACAGCGCAGTGGTGGCGGTGGTCAGCAAAGAGGCGGCCAGCAACATGGTGGCGGCGGGCAAGATAGAAGAGGCGGAGGCCGTTTTCAACCTCGTCCTGCAATAACGCCACAGCAACAGGAAATTGACACAAAAGCAATTCAGGATAAAATACGTGAAACCCAGGCCAAACTCACAGGTGCCACTCGTAGCAAGAGTCTTAAAGCCAAATATCGTCGTAACAAACGCGAGGAAATGGCTGAAAAGAGAGCTGCTGCTGAACAATCAGAACAAACGAATGTGATACAGGTAACGGAGTTTATTTCTGTTAGTGAGTTGGCTAATCTGTTGAATGTAAGTTTTGCAGATGTCATCAGTAAGTGTATGAGTCTCGGCATCATGGTGTCAATTAATCAGCGTCTTGATGCAGAAGTAATAGAACTGGTATCGAGTGAATTTGGCTACGATGTCGAGTTTATCGACTTGGAGCAGGAAACTGAAATAGAGGAAGAAGAAGTAGATGACGAAGAGGATTTACAACCGCGCGCCCCTATCGTTACGATCATGGGTCACGTCGATCATGGTAAAACATCTTTGCTTGATTACATACGTAGCGCCAATGTAGTAGCTGGGGAGGCAGGTGGCATTACACAGCACATTGGTGCTTACCAGGTTACAACAAATGGTGGTAAAAAAATTACCTTCCTTGATACACCGGGTCACGAAGCGTTCACTGCCATGCGTGCCCGTGGTGCAAAGGCAGCAGATGTTGCGGTTATTGTAATTGCCGCAGACGATGCGATAATGCCTCAAACAAAAGAAGCGATTTCGCATGCCCAGGCTGCATCACTGCCAATGATATTTGCCATCAACAAAATAGATAAGGAAGGAGCTAATCCTGAAAAAATAAAAGAGCAGCTTGCCAACATGAATATATTGGTAGAAGACTGGGGAGGTAAATACCAGAGCCAGGAAATATCTGCCAAGAAAGGTTTGAATGTTGACTTGCTTTTAGATAAAATATTACTTGAAGCAGAATTGCTCGACCTGAAGGCAAATCCTGATAAGAATGCCAATGGTAGCGTTATTGAAGCATCCCTCGATAAAGGGCGCGGCTATCAGTCTACCATTCTGGTGCAAAGCGGAACGCTGAACCAGGGTGATATGATTGTTTGCGGACAATATTATGGTAAGATAAAAGCAATGTTTAACGAACGCGGACAGCGTGTTAACATTGCAGGCCCTTCAGCTCCGGTGCAGGTGTTAGGGCTGAATGGGGCACCGCAGGCTGGTGAAAAATTTAAAGTATTTGAAGACGAAAATGAAGCTAAGGAAATGGCTACTCATCGCTCTCAAATCATGCGCGAACAAGGCATCCGTACCCGCAAGCATATCACGCTTGACGAGATCGGTCGCCGCCTTGCATTGGGCAACTTTAAAGAACTTGGAATTATCATCAAGGGCGACTTCGATGGTTCTGTAGAAGCCCTGAGTGATTCATTGCAAAAACTTTCTACCGAAGAAGTAGCAGTAAATGTAGTACATAAGGGTGTTGGACAGATCACAGAAAGCGACGTATTGCTTGCCACCGCATCCGATGCTATTATCGTTGGCTTCCAGGTACGTCCGTCTATGCAAGCTGCAAGACTTGCCGAACAGGAAAATATAGAAATTCGTACATACTCTATCATCTATGACGCAATTGAAGAAATCAAGAGCGCAATGGAAGGCCTGCTGGAACCTAAAGTTGAGAAAAGGACTGTTGCTAATATTGAAGTACGTGAAGTCTTCAAAATTAGTGGTGTAGGAACTATTGCTGGTTGTTATGTACTGGATGGCAAGGTTACACGCAATACAAGGGTTAACCTGGTACGCGATGGTATAGTTACATATACAGGTGAGCTTGCTTCCTTAAAGAGATTTAAAGATGATGCAAAAGAAGTGAACGCAGGATACGAATGTGGTTTGTCTATTAAGAATTATAACGATGTTCGTGTAGGCGATATCATAGAAGGATTTGAAGAAGTAGAAGTAAAGCGGACGTTATAGCTTGCCGGAATATAATTTAAGCCGTTAACCTGGTTATTTCAGGTTAACGGCTTGTTTTTAAAGTGTACTTAGTTTTTATATCAATGAATTTAATGCAGCGACTGGATAAAGTAGAACGACTTGCTTCTTCGGGTAAGGTAGCCCGGTTATTGCATCATCCTTTCAAATATATAAATACAATCGCTTATACCAGGTATGATTATTTGAAGAAAGAAAATTTAGAATCTGGTAACATTGTTTTTATTAAGAATAATAAATAAAGAATTTAGAAGTTATTATTATGCTGGATAAACTCGAAGCAATAAAGGCCAGGTTTGATGACTTGGGGGTTGCACTTACTAATCCTGCGATTGTAAGTGATAATAAAAAGTTTTCGCAAGTAAGCCGCGACTACAGAAAGCTGGAAAAGATTGTCGATGCTTATAAGCAGTATAAAGCTTGCCTTGAAGGTATTGAATTTGCGCGGGAAGTGTTGACTACTGAAAACGATGAGGAGTTGCGCGAACTGGCAAAAGAAGATCTGGATAAACAGGAGCAGCAAAAAGAAGTGCTTGAAGCAGATATTCGTCAGTTACTGATACCCAAAGACCCTCAGGATGAAAAAAATGCAATACTTGAGATCCGTGCCGGAACAGGAGGTGATGAGGCGAGTTTATTTGCTGGTAATCTCTTGCGCATGTACCTTCGTTATTGCGAAAGGAAGGGCTGGCAAGTGTCCGTTTTAACGGAAACCGAAGGGACTGTCGGGGGTTATAAAGAAGTCCAGCTCGAAGTAAAAGGTGAAGATGTTTATGGAACATTGAAATTTGAAAGTGGAGTACACCGTGTGCAGAGAGTACCGGAAACAGAGGCCAGTGGCCGTGTACACACTTCTGCTGCTACGGTAGCAGTATTACCTGAAGCGGAAGAAGTAGATTTTGAATTAAAGGATAGTGATGTAAAAATGGAAACCGCGAGAAGCGGCGGAGCTGGCGGACAAAACGTAAATAAAGTAGAAACAAAAGTTATATTGACACACATTCCTACAGGAACAGTTGTAATGTGCCAGACTGAACGCACACAGTTAGGCAATCGTGAAAAAGCTATGGATATGATGCGTACCCGTTTATATGAAGAGCAGGTGCGCAAGCAGGAAGAAGAGATTTCAAGACGACGTAAAAGTCTTGTAAGCACTGGCGACAGGTCTGCAAAGATCCGTACGTACAACTATCCTCAGGGACGTGTTACTGACCATCGAATTAATATGACTATATATAACCTCGACGATTTTATGAATGGTAATATCCAGGAAATGATCGAGGCATTGCAATTTGCTGAGAACGCTGAAAAAATGCAGGCAGGCGAGACTGTAGCTTAAAATAACAGCATTGTTCAGTACTTTTTTTTATGTTTAATAAATTTTTTAACCACATATAATTTAAAAATGTCTACACCAAGCTTTGATCTGGTTGATATTGTTCATACCATCCGGAATCGTAGAAAATTTGTGCTCATTATCACATTGCTTGCCGCTATAGCTGGAATATTATTTCATTCAGTCAGGAAAAAAAGATATCAGGCAAAAACCGAATTCCTGATTATGGATCCTCTGTACACCGATCGCAATAATATCTTCCGCAATACTGAAATGAGATTTATTGATTACTTCGCCGGTGAAGATGATATCGACAGGGTCATTGCAATAGCCGAATCAGATACCGTAATTGACAAGATCATCCGCGTTAAGGGACTTGCCGTAGCTTATAACGTAGACACTACAAAACCCGGAGGATTTGATAAATTAAGAACAATTTTCACTAAGCTTTATGACATAAAACGCACCGAATATAAAGATGCTGTCCTTACATATATAGACGAAGATCCTACACGTGCTGCGCAGGTAGCTAACGAGTCTGTACATATAATAGAAGACGCTTACAAAAGTTACTACATTGATGTAAAAGCAAATATGTATCAGGCACTGCACGAAAAACTGCTGGAGACTGACACTGCTATTGGTAAGCTTACTGATTCACTTTCTGCTCTGCGGGATCGGTATCACATTTACGACATCATCAGCCCTGCAAGGCAAAATGTGATTGTCGGTACAATAAAAGAAAGTGGTGTAGCTGGCTTTGGAAAAGCAATAGAAGAAATTCAAAATATTGAGTCTATAAAAGATCAGTTGGTTATTGACAGAGCAAAATATGTATCTCTGCTGAATGAATATACCACTGGCATAAAGATGAATCAAATGGCTCTTACCCATGTCATTACTAAAGCTACAACACCCGATCACCCAAAGGGCCCTGGCCTTATACTCACAACAATCATTTGTGCTTTATTAGGATTTTTCTTTAGTGTTTGCATTGTATTGTTGCTTACCTACTATAATCTGATAATTTCTGTAAAACGCTAATGCAGCAGCAATTATTACAAAACAGGTGGTTTCAGGGCATCAGTCTGGCACTGTTGTTCGTAAGCATTGCATTGTTTTCCTATACAGGTAATATTCTTTTTATTACGCCGCCATTTGCTTTCTTGTATATCATTTTAATGGGAACAAACTGGAAAACGGCATACTGGATACTGCTATTCTTTATTCCGCTTTCCGTCCAGCTCAGCTTCATGAACGATACCTTGTCCACTTCATTGCCTGATGAGCCTATTACATGGTTATTTCTATTGCTATTCATCATCATGTGGGTAAGACAACCCGATATGATCCCAAAATGGTGGTGGCGCAATCCACTTGTTTTTATCGTCGTATTACAATTTCTATGGCTTATAGTTGCTGTAATATTTTCAAAAGAACAGTTCTTATCTATTAAATTTCTTATCTCAAAAACATGGTACCTTACTACATTCCTGGTATTGCCTATCTGGGTATTCAAAGAGAAGAGAGATTATAAAAAGGGATTTCTTATTTTCCTTATTCCCTTGCTACTTACAATGGTAGTTATTTTATACCGTCATTGGCAGTTAGGATTCAGGTTCCGCGAAATTCAGAAAGCGGTACACTACATTTATTACAATCACGTAGATTATTCTACAGTGATGTCTATGTTTTTCCCATTGGTTTGTGTCGCATTACCTCTTATAAACAAAAGAAAATGGTGGTGGAAGATTGTTATAATATTGATAATACTGTTTTTTATACCTGCGATAATTTTAAGTTATGCCCGTGCGGCTGTTATAGCAGTTGTATTTGCTATTATAGTCGGTTTGGCTATAAGGTTTAAGCTGGTAAATTTTATAATGCCCCTATTCTATGGTATGATAGTGCTGTTGTTGGTATATATGACCAATAACAATAAATATATTGATTTCAGACCCACATATGGTCGCACTTATATGCATAAGAATTTTACTGACCATCTCATCTCAACTTTCCGTGGTGAAGATATGTCTTCTATGGAGCGGCTGTATCGCTGGATAGCCGCCATAAGAATGAGTAAGGACAGACCTATTACTGGCTATGGCCCCCATGCGTTTTATTATTATTATAAACCCTATGCTGTAAGCTCTTTCAGAACATACGTGAGCAGAAACGACGAACAATCTACAACACACAACTACTTTTTGTATATGCTCGTGGAGCAGGGATGGCCGGCAATGATATTGTATGCGATATTAATTGTAATGATATTCGCTCATGCTCAAAAGATCTATTTTAGATTCAAAGACAAATTTTACAGAAACTGCACCCTTGGAATTGCCATGATGCTGGCCGCAGGATTTATTAATAATTTCTTTTCAGAATTGATTGAAACGCACAAAGTAGGCGCCCTCTTTTATCTGGGCATTGCGTTATTAATTCTTCTTGATAAGAAAAGCCGGGATATGAAAGCTGAGCCAGATGCCTCTTTAATTCAGAGCTAATTAAACCATTACAGCAGGTTCTATCCACGCCTCACTGTCTTTCAGCAATCGTATTAATTCAGATACAGCTATTTCACTTGGCACATTGCGCTTTACAACTTCTTTGCCTCTGTATAGAGTAATTTTACCTGGCCCGCTGCCTACATATCCAAAGTCTGCATCAGCCATTTCTCCGGGACCATTTACAATGCACCCCATAATAGCAATTTTTACTCCTTTTAGATGGTTTGTTGCAGAACGGATTTTGGCTGTTGTTTCCTGTAGGTCAAATAAAGTTCGACCACAGCTCGGGCAACTTATATATTCCGTCTTGCTGATGCGCGTACGGGTTGCCTGCAGTATAGAGAACGCCGTATTATTCAGAAATTGATGATTATTTTTCAATTCAAGGTAAGTACGGCCACTCACCTTAGCATTTTGTAATTGTCGTGTATCATTCTTAAGCCACACACCATCCCCAAAGCCATCAAGCAATAATCCACCTGTATCTGTTGCCAAGTGTATCAGATGTTCATCCACTGTTTTGTCTTTGCTGCTAACACTTAGTACAATAGGGCAGTTGACCTGCTGCTGTATCAGTTCTATTAACATGCGGCGCACAGAAGGCATAGCATGCTTATTACTGCTTTCCACACACAGTACAGTGCGGTTATCATCTTTTACCTTATCTATCAACTGTTGCAATTGGTGCCAGTCTGCATTAGCATCAACCTGTATAAAATGTAATGTTGGTAGTGTATTGTTAAGTTCAAGGTATTCTTGTAACTGCAAAAAAGCATAATACCCATTCTTATTTTCTCTACTTTCCCAATATTTATGATCACAAATTATCTGCAGTGTACCTGGCAAGGCAAAATCAATTTCTTTAGCACCGGTATAGATGTAATCTGCTGCGCCGTCTTTTATATTCCATTTATCAGTCGGCTCGTCATATTGGTATCCTATCGCCTCAAGATCTTCTGGCATTATGTTTTCATCGGTACTATAATCTGCTATCACCACCGGAACATGATGCCCGCCAATGTTATTGATAACAATAGATTCTCTGCGTTTATATTCAAAAGGGTTGTAAGGCAGATGTGTTTTTTCTTTTTCGGTAAATGGCTCAATAAGTGCATGGCTTGTTCTTTCCGTATATCGCTTCACAATATCTCTGCATACAGGTATTTCCAATTCGGGATCTTCAGTCAGTGATACTCTGATAGTGTCACCGATGCCATCTTCCAGCAATGTGCCTATTCCTATTGCGCTTTTTATACGGCCATCTTCGCCATCTCCTGCCTCTGTCACTCCTAAATGCAATGGATAGCATTCCCCAAATTCTCCATCCATTGTCTCTACAAGTAAGCGATAAGCTTCAACCATCACCAATGGATTGCTCGATTTCATACTCAATACTATTTGGTGATAGTTTTCATCACGCGCAATGCGTAAAAATTCCATAGCACTTTCCACCATACCTATCGGTGTATCTCCATACCGGCTCATGATTCTGTCGCTCAGCGATCCATGATTGGTACCGATACGCATTGCTGTTCCGTATTCTTTACATATACGAACAAGAGGGGTAAATCTATCACGTATCCTGTTCACTTCAGCGGCATATTCGGCATCGGTATATTCTATAAAATCAAACTTTTTCTTATCAATGTAATTGCCGGGATTCACTCTTACTTTTTCCACAATTCTTGCAGCTATCTCTGCGGCATTAGGTGTAAAATGTATATCTGCAACGAGTGGTGTATGATAACCTTTACTTCTCAACTCGTTTTTTATCTGTAATAGGTTTTCAGCCTCTCTTTTACTCGGTGCTGTTATGCGTACCAGCTCTGCTCCAGCCTCGATGCAGCGGATAGTTTGAGCAACTGTTGCTGCAGTATCCATCGTATCGGTAGTGGTCATTGTTTGTATGCGTATTGGGTGGGAATTGCCTATCAGCAGATCTCCAATTTTTACTTCCCTGGTTTTTAGCCTTTTGTATTCTGTAAGAGAAGGACAATATTGCTGCAACATAATGCTCTGGTGTGCAGCAAAGTTAGGCTAATATAGGGAATGTGATAAATGAATAAAATATGATAGATGTGAAGAAACTGATAAAAATGTGGTCTTTTTGCTTTGAAATCAATATGATATATTTTTGATAAAGAGAACAAATTGTTACGTTGGACCTTAAGTTTATGTTTTTTCAATGAAACAATAGTATTTTAGCAAATCCAGAAATCGCCGATGGAATACGAGATACAACACTTAGGAAAATTTAAATATGTAGAAGCGGGTGAAGGTGAACCATTAGTTTTATTGCATGGTTTATTTGGTGCGTTAAGCAATTTTAAAGATTTGATCGATCATTTTAGGAACACGTACAAGGTAATAATACCTATGTTGCCGTTGTTCGATCTAAGCCTTTTGGACACCACAGTTTCGGGTCTGGCAAAATATGTACAGAAATTTATTGAAGTACGTGATTTCCCTAAAGTGCACCTTTTGGGTAATTCATTAGGAGGTCATGTTGGACTGGTTTATACTTTAAAAAATCAGGAACGAGTAAAAACAATTACTCTCACAGGTAGTTCCGGTTTGTTTGAGAATGGAATGGGAGAAACTTATCCTAAACGCGGTGATTATGATTACATTAGGAAAAAGACAGAAATGACGTTCTATGATCCTAAAGTAGCGACAAAAGAGCTTGTTGATGAAGTGTTTTCAATAGTTAACAATAGATTAAAAGCGCTTAAGATCATTGCTTTGGCAAAATCAGCAATACGTCATAATCTCGGCGACGAGCTTCAGGATATTAAAATTCCTACTTGTCTTATATGGGGTATGAACGATACGGTAACACCACCGATGGTAGCCGAAGAATTTAAATCCCTGATTCCAAATTCAGAACTTCATTGGATAGATAAGTGCGGTCATGCCCCCATGATGGAAGTGCCGGATGAATTTAATAAGGTACTTGAGCAATTTCTTGCCAAATACAAAGAATAATATTTTCTTAAAATTATATCTTTTTGATGTTCCCGGCTGTTATCATTAAAATTTGGTGCAGGTTTTGTATATAATATTTTAGAGAAGTAAAATAAATGTTGATACAGCAATTAATATCACCCATCGTTCCTACGCTTATGTTGACAGACACAGGCAGCAGGGCGCTCTATCTGATGGAAGAAAATAACCTGAGCCAATTGCCTTTGGTTGTAGAAGAACAGTATATGGCATTAATACAGGAAAATGACGTGCTGGACTGGAATACACCCGAATCACAACTTAGTCTGGCTGATTTCTTAAATTATAAGCCGGCTGTTTTTGCTACAGGCCACCCTTACGACGCTTTGCGTATTGCCCATCAGCAAAATCTTTCCATAGTTCCTGTAGTAGATAACGATAACAAGTATTTAGGAGCTATTACCCGTGATGAATTGTTAAAGTACATAACAGAAAATAGCGGGTTAAACAATCCGGGAGGTATAATAGTTCTGGAGATGGAGCCTAAAAATTATACTTTATTCGAGATAGCCCGTATTTGCGAAAATGAGGATGTTATTATTATTAGCACCCAATTAAACACCAATAACCAGTCGGGCACAGTAGAAGTAACTTTAAAAACAAATCGTACCGACCTCCGGGCAGTAGTAGCATCTTTTGAACGTCACAATTATAAGGTAAAAGAAGTATATGGCGAGAAAAACCAGGACCATGATGACGTACTCGATCGCTACAACCTCCTGATGAATTACATCAATATGTAGAATATCTTTGCAGTAAATCTTCCAACTTACTTATTGATGATAGCTATAGATAATGTGCTGCTGAGCGAGGAATTGATCCACGAACATTTCGTTTGCGACCTGCAAAAATGTAAGGGTGGCTGCTGTGTTGATGGCGATTGTGGTGCTCCGCTTACAGATGAAGAAACAAAAACACTCACTGAGATCTACCCTAAAATAAAACCGTATCTATCTCCGGAATACGTTACTGCTATTGAAGAGCAGGGAACACACATTGTTGACGACGAGTTCGGCAATGTAACGCCAACCATAAATGGCGGTATATGTGCTTATGGTTATATAGATGGATCAGGCGTTGTTAAATGTGGTATTGAAAAAGCCTGGAAAGAAGGGATTATAGCGTTTCGCAAGCCAATTTCTTGTCATTTGTTTCCTATCCGCATTAAAGAATATCCGGGATATGAAGCTGTCAACTATGAGCCACGGCCAACACTATGCCGGCCAGCCTGCAATCTCGGTAATAAATTAAAAGTCCCGGTTTACCAATTTCTGAAAGATGCTATTATCCGCAAATATGGAGAAGAGTTTTATGAAACTCTAGACGCTGTTGCAAAAAAGTATTCTGAATAGCAATTATAACCCTTTACGCAATCTTGCTACGGGAATATTCAATTGCTCCCTATACTTAGCCACCGTACGGCGTGCAATGTTGTAGCCTTTTTCCTGTAGCATTTCTGTTAGCTTTTCATCAGAAAAAGGTTTTCTTTTATTCTCTCCGCCTATTATCTCATTAAGTATTGTTTTTACTTCACGGGTAGATACTTCTTCGCCGCTTTCTGTCTGTAATGCTTCAGAAAAGAAATATTTAAGCTTATAAGTTCCAAATTCTGTTTGTACAAATTTGCTATTAGCCACACGAGATACTGTGGAAACATCAAGCCCGGTCATCTGTGCAATATCCTTGAGTATCATTGGCTTTAGCGTAGTCTCATCTCCGGTCAGGAAAAACTCTCTCTGGAAGTCAAGGATCGCCTGCATGGTATGCAATAATGTATGCTGACGTTGTTTTATAGCATCAATAAACCATTTTGCAGCGTCTAACTTTTGCTTTATAAATAGTAATGCTTCTCTTTGTCTTTTATCTTTTTTCTCGCTTCGGTCGTATGCTCGCATCATCTCTTTATACCCTTCCGATATCCGCAACTCGGGCGCATTTTTGGCATTGAGAGACAATTCCAGCACGCCATTGTTATTAAACACAAAAAAATCAGGTATTACATAGCTCTCTGCCTTATTTACAACAGCAAACGCCGATCCTGGTTTAGGATTCATTTTTATAATGATGCCTATTACTTCTTTAAAATCCTGATCGTTTAACCCTAATTGACGCTGTATTTTATCGTAATGTTTTTTAATGAACTCATTAAAATATTTATCTATGACATCAATCGCATTTTTTACAGCTTGGGTCTGCAGCATGCGCTTTAATTGTAATAATAAACATTCCTGTAGTGTCCAGGCGCATACCCCGGGTGGGTCAAATTGCTGTATAGATATTATGAGATCGGTTACTTCATCAATAGTTGTATAGATGTTTTGGCCAAATGCCAGATCATCCACAATAGCCGTTATCTCCCGGCGTAGGTAGCCATCTTCGTCTATACTTCCTATTATTTGCTCTGCTATTTTTTGAGTACGCTCGTCCAGCTCTAACAGCCCTAATTGATCAAGCAAATATTCATGAAAGCTGGTTTCCACACGCACAGGTGTTGTCTGCTTATCTGTGTCATTGCCTCCATAATAAT
>DATNFP010000201.1:0-16595 GCA_035606335.1 Flavipsychrobacter sp.
CAAACCAATCAAGGATTATGAATATCCTACAATCATACAGGCTCGCCGCTTCTACAGCTTTAGTTTTCGTAGGTAGTGTTGCTTTTGCTCAGTCGAACTCCACGATGATGGATCAGGCGCAAACTCAAAGCACTGCTACTGCAGTAAATGAAAGATGGCAACCATCTTTGGTAAAAGATGGGGTTTACGACCGTATTCCACACGTAAATATGGCATTGAGCTGGCAGCCGGTTCGTGAAGCAGATATTATGTGGAAGAAAAGGATCTGGCGTGAAATAGATACGCGTGAAAAACAGAATATGGCTTTCCGCTATCCTGGTGATGAAAATACCGGAGGTGGTTATTTCATAGAAATTCTCATTGATGCTATAAAAAAGGGTAAAGTAAAAGCATACAATAACTTTGACGACAGATTTACTTCAGCTCTGACTAAAGACCAGATACAGGAGGTGCTATATAAGAAGCCTGATACTTCTTATGTGGAAGATCCCGTAACAGGTAACCAGATAATGAAAATTACAAAGAAAGATTTCGATCCGGAAAGTGTAACAAAATATAGGTTGAAAGAAGACTGGATATTCGACCGCAATCTGGGCAGGATGATACCTCGCATTATAGGTATCGCACCGTTGCGTGATATTTACAATGACGATGGTAGTTTCCGCGCTTCACAAGCAATGTTCTGGATATACTATCCTGAATTGCGTCCTACACTTGCTCAATATGAAGTTTTCAATCCTGATAATGATGTTGCCCGTATGACATGGGATGATTTCTTTGAAGGCCGTCATTTCTCAAGCCACATTATTAAAGTTAGTAATCCATTTGATGAAACCTTTAAAGAAAAAGGATACAACAATATGGAAGCTTTATATGAAGGACAACGTGCTGCTGAACAAATGTTTAACAAGGAACATGATATGTGGGTATATTAATAACCTACTTCGATATAATATTAAACGCCCTGAATATTCAGGGCGTTTTCTTTTTGTTTATTATCAGGATAACCTGTTATCTTGCAACACTTAATCTCAGTTCATGATTGACAAAGAACTGCCTCGCCTGGAAGTATGTTTTTCACCTGCCTTATTACATTTGTATGATACCAGGGGTTCTGTAGTAGTTATTATTGATATCTTCCGCGCTACATCTACAATTGCCGCAGCACTTGACAATGGAGCGAAGTGCGTAATCCCGGTGGCCACCGTGGCAGAATGTATAAAATTGGGTACAGAGATAGATAATAGCATTACCGCGGGAGAGCGTGATGGCAAAATAGCTGAAGGCCTGCAACATGGCAACTCACCTACAGAATATCCTAAAGAATTTATCAACGGGAAAACTCTGATATTAACAACTACAAATGGCACACGTCTTCTGCATATGATAAAAGATGCGGCAATAGTTATAACCGGTTCCTTTTTAAATCTTGATGCGATATGTAATTTCCTTGTTGAACAAAACAAAAATGTTTTGCTTGGTTGTGCAGCGTGGAAAGACCGTTTCAATCTCGAAGATACACTATTTGCCGGCGCTGTGATCAATAAGATAAAAGGCAGCTTTGATATTAATTGTGATAGTGCCCGGTCGGCAGATTATTTGTATAAGCATTCAGGTGGTGATAATTTTATAGAGTTTTTAAAAGAGAGTTCACATTATAAACGTCTTGCAGCATACGGATTAGAGCCCGATATGAAATATTGCGTTACGCCAAATCTACATCCGATAGTGCCTATTTTAAAAGGCAAGGAATTAGTCATTTACAAATAAAAAAGACCGCACAAGAGTGCAGTCTTTAATCCATATCGAAAGGATACTTTATTAAAGATCTTCTTTTCTGACGGGTTTGGGAAAGCTAATATTTGTTGTTGCGCTTTTCCCATCGCGCTGATATTTTAACTTCACTTTTTTAGCAGGATTTATATCGTGTAATGTCATTTGCAAGTCATCAATAGAGCTAATCTTTTCATTATCGAATTCTGTAATGACATCATTTTTTTGTAAGCCTGCAGACTCTGCCGGTGAGTTCGGTTTTATATCCAATACTTCTATGCCGTTCCCATCAGCAAGGTCCTCAGCCGTAATACCAAGTTTAGGACCTGCTGCGAAAAAATTGTTATCAGACTTGAATTTATAGATGAATGGATGCATCATCGGATTCCACATATCCATACCATTCGGCATATTGGGATTGAATTCACGAAGTTTTGCGATGTCTGCTTCGTTGGGACTTTCCAGCATCGCCTCCGTTTGTTCAGATTTATTATTTCGTTCGTACGTTATAGATACCTTGTCACCTGCTGAATGATCACCGATATTATTTACAAGGTCTTTTGCACCTCCTATATTTGTACCATCTATCTGAGTAATAACATCTCCTGCTTCTAATCCAGCTTTTTCGGCAGGACTGTTGGGACTCACCCGTTTGATCACTGCTCCATTTTGTGAAGTATTGGGGTCCGTTAGTACCCCAAGCATCGCTTTTCTTGGTGCATTTTCTTTCATATCATAATCAGAAAAAGGTTGAGGGTGATCATTATTATTATCAATGATGATCTTTTTCTCAAATTTTCCCGCGTTGTGATCATTGATAGTAGCGACCTTCTCATCATTTACGTATACATTACCGTTTTTAATTTCAATTATTGTCTGAGGATCAGAGTTGCTTTTCTTTATAATTATTGTTTCTTCTTTTTGTGAATGTTCTTTGACACCCTTGCTGTCCTGGGCAAATGCTGTGAAACCTATGCTTGTAAAAAGTAAGATCATAGGAATGATATGAGACTTCATACGAATTAAATTTTCATAGCGAAATTATCTCGTGATGCGTTATGGGCTTGTCAAAAACGAGTTAAAATAAATTTTAAACTATGTTAAAATATAGCTATTGAAGAAAAGGATTATACTTTTTCTCATGAATAATGTTAGTCGCTGGCCCATGGCCCGGATAAATAGCTATAAGATCTGGTAAAGTAAATAATTGAGTTTGAATGCTATTTATTAAAGTTTCAAAGTTGCCCCCCGGTAAGTCCGTCCGGCCTATACTACCTGAAAATAACACATCACCTGCCAAAACCCATTTGCCCGGTGAATAATAAAAACTGATACTGCCTGGTGAATGCCCCGGGGTGAACCGAACTTCTAATATATCATCACCTGTAGGTAAAGGTTCGCCATCTTTAATAAAAAACGTTGGTTGGGGAGCCTTTTTAAAATCAAACCCGAAGAGCATAGCTGAACCAGTGGCGTTGTTGAGTACAGGTAGTTCCTGTTCGTGTATCCCAAATGGTATCTGATATTTGTCTATCAACGCTTGAACCCCGAAAATATGATCAATATGTGCATGAGTGTTAATTATTGCCTGTGGGTTTAGTTTATTGTCTTCCAGGTATTTTATAAAAGATTCTGTTTCTTCTGTTTCGTACATCCCGGGATCCACAATCCAACACTCCTTTTTAGCGTTAATAATAATGTAAGTATTTTCCTGGAAAGGATTAAATACAAATGATTTAATATTTAACATGAGTGTGCAGAAATTTCTGTAATTTAGAAATAGAAACATACATTGTAAAATAAAGCGGGAATTAAACGTTTATAGCATGGAGGAGTCATACAAATAGTCAATAATTTATGAATATCATACCCGGGAAAAAGTCCCCATTTTTTTTACTGATAATTGCAATTTCTTTTGCGGTTATTAAACCCGTTGAAGCCCAGACCTATCTCGAAACGTTTGGCCAGAATCGCATTCAATACCGCAAATTTGATTGGAGATATTTTGATACTAAGCATTTTAGGATCTACCATTATGATGCCGCAGGTCGGCAGTTGGCAAGATATGTTGCAGAAGAAGCAGAAAGAGAAATAAATGTAGTGGAGCAAAAATTAGGCGGCCAGTTCCCCAAACGATTCAATATTATTCTCTACAACAATTATGATGAGTATCGCCAGACCAATATTGGGCTAAAATATGATGCACAAATACAGGATGTTCCTGCGGGGCGTGTTGACCTGGTAGGAGACAAGCTGGTTGTATATTTTACCGGTAAACATACCGACTTGCGTCACCAGATACGTTCAGGGATGGCCAGGGTGGTGATGGAGCGTATGGTATTTGGTGAAAGCTTTAGGCAGATGGTAAAAAATGCCGTATTACTAAATTTACCCGCCTGGACTACCGAAGGGTTTATAGCGTATCTGGTAGATGGGTGGACGCCCCAGGATAACAGCGACTGGGAAAATCTATTAGCTGCCGGGCCTAATACCGGATTTTATGAATTGGCAGAACAATACCCGGAACTGGCAGGAAAAGCTTTTTGGAAATTTGTATCAGATAAATATGGGGATAACGGCATAAAAAATATGCTTTATACCATGGAGCTGAAAAGCAGCCTGAACCAAGGCATGAAACAGGTATTGTCGATGAAGGTGAGAAAGGCATACGATTCATGTATCGCATTCTACAAGGGGGTATTTGCCGGCGATGTATTGAAAGAGGAACAACCGGACAGCGCAAAGGCTCTTATGGAAATAAAGATACCGAGGGATAATACAGAAATAAGAAGCATAAAAGTATCGCCGAAAGGAAGTGATGTAGCGTATGTGGTATGGAAAAATGGTGAGTACCAGGTATATATACAAAAGACCCAAAATGAGCAGCAACGCTCGCTGGTGCTAGATGAGGGGCGGAAAGATTATAATGAACCGAATGATCCGAATTATCCTATACTCGCATGGTCTAACAGTGGCTATAAGCTGGCGGTATTATATAAAAAGGGAACTCAAACAAGGCTGCGCATTTTTAATTCCATAAAAGCAAAGATCGAGAATTCTGTAATACCGGCTAATCGCTTTGACAGAGTATTGGGCATGACCTTTATGGAAGATGACGACAATATTGTGTTCTCGGCGATAAAGAAAAGCCAGACTGATTTGTATGAATTCAGGATCCGCGGCTCACGAATGACTAGTATTACAAACGACGCCTGGGACGATATAGACCCCTGGTTTGTAAGTGGTGGGTCAAGAAGAGGCATTTTGTTTTTATCGAACAGGCCAAAGCCTGATATAAATGTTCCATTGGAAGTAAATGAGTTACCAACAGGTCCAATGAACGTATTTTTTTATGACACCAAGACCCGGAGTACAGAACTATTGCAGTGTACACACGTCACTACCGGTCATGTAACTCAGCCTATCCAATACGGTAGTGATAATTTTGCTTATCTGTATGATTCTAACGGTGTGGTAAACAAATATGTTGTTTTGTTTGGCCGGGACATTCATAATAATGATTCAGCGTATGGAGTTCCTATTACGAACTATGCTGAGAATATAGTAAGTCATCAGTACAACCCTGCGAGCAATGAAGTGGCAGATGTAGTGCAGCAAGGAGATAAATATGAGATATATTTTAAAAAGCTGGAATTGCCAGGTGTAAATGCCGAAGCAAAAAAACTATCTCCGACTACATTATCTCAACCTGAACCGGAAAAATCAATAGTACCGTCTCCGATCAATGATATAGAAAAAAGCCCCTACCGCAGGCGCAGATATGAACAAGAGCAACCAACCGAAAACTATTTGCAGGGTGGTAACGCATTTCAAACCGAATTTCAGGATACTACAACTCATGCCAATGCGTCTAAAGAAAATGTTCGCATAAATCCGGCATATAAATCGGCTGAACCGGAAGATAGCACAGTGCTAAAAGAAATAAATGACAGCACCTACATAAAATTACGGCCTGCACCATACCGCCTAAGCTTTAAGCCTGACTTTTTCACAATACGGCTTGACAATAGCATATTATTTAGCCAATATCAATCGTTCCAAAATAATGGGGGCAGTTTCTCAAATCCTCCTCTGAGCGCATTAGCGACATTGAGCCTTAACGATCTGATGGAAAACCATCGGTTCACAGGCGGATTTCAATTGCCCATCAATTTTTCGGGATCCACTTATTTTATAGAATATGAGAATTTCTCCCGTCGTATTGACTGGGGAGTACTCTACCTGCGTACAGAAAACTTTTATAATTATCTGGTCACTTACGTAGACAATACAGGCGCACCAATAGCCACCAAACAACAGCTCGGAAAAGCCGTAACAAATATGGTGCAAGGATCTGCCACATACCCGATAGATCATGTGCGCAGTGTTCGCTTTCACCTGGCATTAAGACAAGATAAAGTGAATCTGAAAGCTACAGATACATTAAGCCTGGCATACGATTTGCCTAATAGCACCCAATACTCTGAGCTAAGCAGACTGGAATTTGTATTTGATAATACAAAAAATCCTGCACTGAATATTTGGAATGGATTCAGATATAAATTCTATGTAGAATCGATATACGGGCTAAATAACGGCAATAAAAGCTGTTATAACTTAGGTACAGACTTCCGCTATTACAAAAAGCTATATAGGAATTTTATATGGGCAGCAAGAATAGCGGCTGCACATTCAGACGGTAGCAATGAAGTAGTATATTATTTAGGTGGTGTAGACAATTGGATCAATTCCCAATACAGCAATTATGTACCTGTAAATGGTGGGCCTTACGGTTTCCAGGCCTTAGCCACTAATCTGCGTGGCTATGATCAAAATGCCCGTAATGGCAATACATATGCTGTATTTAATACGGAGTTTCGTCTTCCGGTGCTTACCACATTCTTAAAACGTCCCGTACAATCATCTTTCCTGAAAAATCTGCAGGTAATTGCTTTTATGGATGCAGGTTCGGCATGGAATGGATTTTTGCCTAATGCTGCGAATACTGCCAGCAATTATGTATTTCCAAGCCCTACTAATCCAAATCCAAACCAAGGCGTAAATAATGTTATCCTGAATTTGACTGTGCCCAATAGCTCAGGATTAGCCTTAGGGTATGGTGCCGGTATCAGGACAATGTTGCTTGGCTATTTCCTGAGGTTGGATGCGGCATGGAATATTGAAGGCATTAAAAAACCCATATGGTATTTCTCAATAGGTACTGATTTCTAACAAAATTTGGCCCAATTCTGTTTTCTTAGGGCATAGTTTATTTATGCTTTTATTATCAAATAAGATACTGAGCTATATTAGCCCTGTTTTTTTTAACCTATTTTTGCCTGCAATTACACTAACACTAACACCATATGAGTCTATCGAGAGAAGCTAGGATCGGATTATTGGTTACTTCGGCTGTAATTATTTTTTTCGTCGGATTTTATTTCTTGAAAGGTGCTAACCTTTTTTCAGGAGAGAATGAATATTATTGTTTTTACGATAATGTACAGGGCCTTCAGACTTCATCGAATGTACAGATCAGGGGACTTAATGTGGGAAGGGTATCTCATACACAATTGGTCGATGGCAAGGGCGTAAGAGTAGTATTAGCAATTAGTAAAAAAATAAAATTGCCACGGGGAACAATAGCCAATCTTGTGTCTTCCGATCTTTTAGGCACTAAAATTATCCGTCTTGATCTTGGAAATGGTACAGAAATAGTAGAAAACGGAGAATCATTGCCTGCCAAAGTAGAAGGTGGTGCACTTGATAATATTTCAGCCGAAGTTTCGCCTTTATTAAGGACGATAACTATAGCTGTAACTCATCTTGATTCTGTATTGATAAGTGTAAATAGCATTTTTAATGACGACACACGGCAGGCACTCACAGGCAGTATAGCCTCGCTTGATTCTACGACTCACAATTTCGCTACGGTGTCTAAAGCATTGAGCCAGGAAAGCGGAGAAATAAAATCCATCGTCCACAATGCTAACGACATAACCGGCAACCTTGCCAGGAACAATGATAATATAACACATATTTTAGACAATGCTGCTAATGCTACAGAACAATTGTCGAAAGCTCCGATACAAAAAACCTTTGGTGATCTGGAAAAAGCAGCTGGTGATCTTCAAAACGTTATCAATAAGATAAATAGCGAGCAGGGATCATTAGGCATGTTGGTGAACAATAAGGAGCTGTATACTAATCTTAACAGCTCGCTTAATTCCCTTAACCAGCTAATGGCAGACATAAAAGCTCATCCATCACGTTATATAAATGTGACTGTTTTTGGGAAAAAGAAAGAATAATTAAATAAACTAAATTACCCAGGATTGATTTCCTTGCAAACAATTATTTCCAGGCGTTTATTGTTCTTAAGCTCTTTGCTGTGTGTATTGATACATGCAGATGCTTTGGCACAGAAAAAGGCTTTGGATACGGCTAACAAAGTACCGATTCACATAGTGAGGATGCGGGTATTAAGCCATGTTCAAACAGATACTTCCAGCGTTGATAAGCTTTTAGATTCGGTAGTGCTTCAGCAGGGAAATGACATGATGTATTGTGATAGTGCCTATTTCTATTCAGAAAAAAACAGTCTGGAGGCTTTTGGAGACGTAAAGATCGTTCAGCCGGGGGGTACTGAAGCCGAGAGCGATTACCTGAAATATACAGGTAATACCAAAGAGGCCTATATGAAAGGGAATGTAAGCCTCACGGATGGAAAAAATAAGCTGTGGACCGAAGAGCTAACTTATAATGTAGGAACCAAGGTTGGGATATACACACAGGGAGGAACATTGCAAAGCGATTCCACAACAGTGTCGAGCAATGAAGGGAATTATAATGTAAATACAAAAGATGTGAGATTTACGGGAGACGTTTTTGTTACTGATCCAAGCTATAATGTGCGCTCAGAGGATATGCTGTATAATACGGAAACAAAACTGGTCACCTTCTATCCTCCTGAAGTATCAGTGGTAACGAGTGATAAATCTGTGTTTCATACCACAGGCGGTACATATGACAGCAAAAATGAGATAGCGCATTTTGTCAACCGCTCTTCTGCATTAAACGAAGACCAGTACCTGGAGGCTGATACACTTAATTACAATAAATTAACAGGGTATGGCAATGCTAGTGGTAATGTCATTTCTATAGATACAACACAGCATACTACACTATATTGCGGCCATTCGGAATATTTTGCAAAGGGTAAAATATTATGGGCAACTATTAAACCGGTATTGAAGCAGGTAAATGAGAAAGACAGTATATTCATCAGGGCTGATACTTTTTTTTCAGCGCCAGTACCGCAAAAAGGAGATATAAATCCCAAAGAGGATTCGATTAAGGTTGTTAAATCAGTAACAGGAAAAAGAAAAGGGAAAAAAGGAAAAACAATAATTGCATCTAAGCAGGAAGAAAGCATAGCAAGCGATACTTCGTCTTCTGCTGATTCCAGCAGACCAAGGTATTTTATCGGTTATCATCATGTGCTTATTTTTTCAGACTCCCTGCAGGGAAAATGTGACAGCATCAGCTACAATCAAAAAGATTCTGTCATGAAAATGATGTATGACCCCATCGCATGGTCTCGGAATAGCCAGATAACGGGTGATACTATCAGGCTGCACATGGATAGCGGCAAGCTGAAAAAATTATATGTGCCAAATAATGCATTTGTAGTTTCCCAATCCGGACCGGCAAAGGCACAGTTATTCGATCAGGTGCAGGGTAAAACGCTTACTGCTAACTTTGTAGATAATGAAATAGATAATATGCTGGTAAAGCCGAATGCGGAATCCATATATTATTCAAAAGATGATGATAGCGCTTATGTAGGCGTGGAGCAGGCACAGGGCGAAAAGATGATCGTTTTGTTTAGCGGTCAGGCCATTAGTAAGATAAAGTATGATCAGGATGTAAAGGTGATAATGACACCACTGGAGCAGGCCGATCTACCCACGATGAGACTAAGCCGTTTTAGATGGTTGATAGATAAACGCCCTAAAAGCAGGGAAGAGCTTTTTCAATAAGCCTGTACCACATATAATATTTCCTCTTTACTTTTGCGCTCTTATTCATTAAAAATGCAGGTTTACAAATTTGGTGGAGCATCTATAGCGACTCCTGAACGTGTTGAGGCACTATTGCCGATTATCAGGCAATCTACACAGCCGCTTGTACTGGTTATTTCCGCGCTTGGTAAAACAACTAATGCGTTGGAAGCAATTGTTACAGCCGCTTGTAAAGGTGATAAGGAAGAAGCGCATAAGATGGTAGGAAAGCTTGAACAGACACATTTGGACTATGCAGCATCATTACTGGATGAATCTCACTATATAGACGCAAAAAATGCATTGAATGTTTATTTTACAGAATTGCAATGGGCGGTTGATGATGCAGATAGTGCGCGCTATGATTATTCTTACGACCAGATAGTTTCAATGGGCGAAATATTATCTACACGCATTGTTTCATTCTATCTGCAACAAAAAGGTCTTGTATTTGAATGGATAGATGTGCGTGATGTGTTGCGCACTGATAATACATATAGGGATGCGCGCGTGGATTGGGATTATTCTAAACAACAGGCGCAGCAGGTGATCGGTAAGCACCTTGAGCAAGGTGTGAACGTCCTCACGCAGGGATTTATCGGTTCTACAGCAGATAATGCAACTGTGACATTAGGCAGGGAAGGCTCTGACTACACAGCCGCTTTGCTGGCCGCAATGCTTGGAGCAGATGCTGTAACTATATGGAAAGATGTGGAAGGATTGCAAAACGCGGATCCAAAGCAATTTCCAAATACAGTCAAGATAGAGGCAATTACTTATCATGAGGTAATAGAAATGGCTTATTACGGAGCGCAGGTAATACATCCAAAAACCATAAAGCCACTGCAGAACTACAATATACCCTTGTATGTAAAATGTTTTCTGGATAAGGATATGAAAGGTACAGTGATACAGAGTGAGGTGAGCAGCATTTTTTATCCGCCGTTAATTGTTTTAAAGAAAGATCAAATATTATTGCAGGTCACAACAAGAGACTTCTCTTTTATAAGTGAAGACAATCTAAGTAATCTGTATAGTGTATTGCACGACCTGAAAATAAAAGTAAACCTGATACAAAATGCCGCTATCAGCTTTGTAGCATGTATAGATCACAAAGAAGATAAAGTGCAGGAACTGATACAGATATTAGGCAAAGATTATAAAGTATTTACCAATGAGAATGTAAGCTTGCTTACTATCCGCCACTACACACCGGAAATATTATTTGACTTAACAAAAAGCCGGCACGTATTACTGGAACAAAAAACAAGGCATACAGTGCAGGTAATAATGAAATAACTATATTACCTTCTTTCCTTTCATTGCATCTTTTAGCGCTGCATCCATTACGCGTTCCGCATAAGGACGGGAAACTTCATTGAGTGTCTCGGTTGCGTGTTGTATACGGTCTTTATCGGCTGCATTCATTGCTTCGCGCAATAGTTGCATTTGTCCTATTGTGGTATTTATTTCTTCCTCAGTAAGATATTGGCGGTTTTTTGCCACGAATTTTTCAGTAGTGTCAAGCATCTGCTGTGCCTCTGTAGTTGCTTCCACTAATGCACGTGTTTTTATATCATCTTTCGCATGTTCCAACGAATCCATCAGCATCTTTTCCACCTGCTCATCTGTAAGGCCATATTGAGGTTTTACGTCTATACTTTGTGCTATTCCGCTTCTTAATTCAGTAGCGCTCACTTTTAAAATTCCGTCTGCATCTATCAGGAAGGCTACTTCTACCTTCGGCAATCCTGCAGGCATAGCAGGAATACCTGTAAGGTTAAATTCCGCCAATTTGCGGTTATCCTGCACAAGATCACGCTCTCCCTGGTAAACAGAAATGCGCATTCCGTTTTGGCCATCCTTTTGAGTAGTATATTGGCGGCCTGCCTTTATGGGGATTTTAGAGTTACGTGGTATCAATACGTCCATCAGTCCCCCCATTGTTTCAATTCCTAATGATAATGGTGTAACATCCAGCAGCAACATTTCAGTATTATTACCTGCCAGTATATCGGCCTGCACCGCTGCTCCTAAAGCCACTACTTCGTCGGGATTAAGTTGGTCAGATAATTCTCGTCCAAAAAAGCTTTTGACACTTTCTTTTACCAACGGTACACGTGTAGAGCCTCCAACCATCACTACGGCGTCTATTTGCTGGGGTAATAGCCCGGCATCATTTAATGCATTTTTACAGCTTGTAATAGTACGGTCTACTAATGATTGTATTAATTGATCGAAGGCTTTTTTTGAAATGCTTACTGTTTTGCCATCAACCTGTCCTTCGAAAGATTCGTTATTTGTAAGATGCTTTTTGGCTTCTTCAGCAGTAACGCGAAGTTGCTGGGTCAATGATTTATTTTTCTTTAGCTCTTCATCACTTATGTTTAGTTCTTTTTGCCAGTGCTGAGCCAATGTCCTGTCCATATCATCGCCACCTAAGTAGGTATCGCCATTGGTTGATAACACCTCGAATATGCCATTGGTGATCTTTAAAATGGAAATATCGAAAGTACCGCCTCCTAAATCATAAACAGCTATGGTTTTCTCTTCTCCATGTTTCACACCTAAGCCATAAGCAAGGCTGGCCGCAGTGGGTTCGTTAACTATCCGTAATACATCAAGCCCGGCTAATCTGCCGGCATCCCTTGTCGCCTGGCGTTGCGAGTCATTGAAATACGCAGGCACTGTGATAACTGCTTTGCTTATTGTTGTTTTTAGTATGTGTTCCGCGCGTTGCTTTAGTTCCTTTAAGATATAGGAAGATAATTCTATGGGGGAATAGAATTTATTGCCTACCTGTATTTTCACTAAAGAATCGGTATTGTCATCTATAATTTTATATGCAAAAAAATCAGCATGGTTGCTTACATCCTTATACGATTTCCCCATCAGGCGCTTTACGGAATAAATAGTGTGTTCCGGCTCTGCAATCAGCAACTCTTTTGCTTTGTTCCCTACAGTCGCACCGCCATATTCATCAAAATGTACAATGGATGGTACCAATGTCAGCCCATCTACTTCCCGTAATGCAATTGGCTCTCTTGTGTCCTGGCGTACAATCGCTATCAGGCTATTGGTAGTTCCTAAGTCAATTCCTACTATTGTTTCCTCCTGCTGTAAACTTCCTGTTGCTATATTAATAGCTACTTTGGCCATATAATTATCCGGTTCAGATTGCAAAGGTAGGCTAAGGATAGCATTATAATTGAATGGGATATATCACAATATAATATCTCAGCATTCAAGGCTTATATTATTGCTGAATTAAAGATACATTTGCGGGTATAAATAATGAACTTATGCGCTTATTCAACATAATTTTTATATTATTAGTTTTTGCATCTTCTCAGTCATTTGCTCAGACTCCTGTAGAATACAACAATAAGTTGGCTGATGTTATAGTGAATTTGTATAACAAAGGACAGGCGTGGGGTAACAAGCTTGCGGAATTGGATACTACAAGTAAGGATTACGCAAAATTGACACCTATTCGGAAGAATATAGAACATTACATAGATAGCGAGATAATAGTAGTGAAAAAAATGAAAGATGTTGCAGGTTCTGAAAAGTATCGTGAGGCAATCGTTACTTTTCTTAAATCGGAATCTGATATGATAAAAAAAGCATTTATACCCTTTGAAAAGCTAAATTCAGCTTCTACAGACACGGAAGTAAAAACTGTAATAGATGGGCTTACAGCAGCATCAAAAGGCGAAGCGGAACATCTGCAGGCCGTGACGGCGGCGCAAAAGGAATATGCAGATAAAAATGGGTTCAAGATTGAGGTGCCGGCATCAAATTAGATATGGTATCTTTTATTCCCCACATTACTCACATTCCCTGCATTTAGCCTGAATACATCGCTAAATTGATTATTTTTGTCTTTCTCCAAAAATCTTTTGTGCTTTGCGATTAAAGTCGTTGGAAATTAAGGGGTTTAAGTCCTTTGCAGACAAAACCCATGTGCTGCTCGATAATCCGATAACGGGGATTGTCGGTCCTAATGGTTGTGGTAAATCTAATATAGTGGATGCCATTCGCTGGGTTATCGGTGAGCATAAGATCAAAGCGTTGCGGTCTGACAATCTTGAAGATCTTATCTTCAACGGTTCGCGTACCCGCGCTGGTTCCGGTATGGCTGAAGTGTCATTGACATTTGAAAATACAAGGAACTTATTGCCTACCGAGTTCACAACAGTAACTATTACACGTAAGTTTTATAAAAATGGTGAGAGTGAATACAGGCTTAATGATGTAACCTGTAGGTTAAAAGATATTCTAAACCTGTTTTTGGATACAGGTGTGAGTACTGATTCGTATGCCATCATAGAATTGGGTATGGTAGACGACATTATCAAAGACAAGGATAATTCGCGCCGCCGTATGCTGGAGCAGGCTGCAGGTATTTCTATTTACAAAACACGTAAAAAAGAAGCCAAGCAAAAGCTCGAACTGACAGAACAGGACCTTGCACGTATTGAAGATTTACTCTTTGAAATAAATAATAATCTCCGCACACTGGAGAGCCAGGCAAAAAAAGCAGAGCGTTATTTTCAGATAAAAGGTGAGTATAAAGAAGTAAGCATAGAATTGGCCAAGGCATCGCTGGAGCACTTTAATGAACAATATAAAGTGCTTAATGAACAGAATGATGCAGAAACAGATAAGAGAACGGAATTGGAAGCTATCGTAGCAAAAGAAGAAGCAGCGATAGAAAAAGATAAGGTTGTATTGATAGAAAAAGAGCAGGAACTGAATGGTTTGCAAAAGCAATTCAATGAGCTTATAAAACGTATCAGTCAGCTTGAAAATGATAAGCGCCTTGCAGCACAGCGCCTGGAGCATTTGAAAGAAAGGGAAAGAAGCCTTAATGAATTTCTATCAGGTGCAGGTGAGCAATTGAATAAGCTTGAAGAATCAATAACATTTGCAGAAACACAAATAGAGGAAGAAAATACAATACTTCTGCAATTGCGTGATGAATTAGAATCATTGCGCAGATCTGTGGATGAAAAAAGGGAAGTATTTGATTCTAAAAAACGTGTTCTTGAACAATTGCGCAATGAACATCAACAGGGACAACGTCGCCAGTTTGAAGCAGAAAAGAAAGTTGCCGTTGCTGACTCCTCTGTTATGAACCTGCAGCGTAGTATGCAGCAGGTGCAGGAAGAAAAAGCGCAACGCACATCACAGATATCACAACTAAATACTGAGAGGGGCGATACGGAAGATCAGCTACAGCAGAAACAGGATGAGCTGCAAGACTTAATTGCCCGTCATGAAGAAGTAAAAGGTAAAATATTACAAGGGCAGGAGCAATTGGAAACTTATCGTGCGCAATCAGTAGATGAAAACAGGAAACTGGATGCCCGCCGAAATGAACATGACCTTTTAAAATCTTTGGTTGATAGCCTGGAAGGATATCCTGATAGCATTAAATTCCTGAAGAAAAATAAAGAATGGAATAGTAACGCACCTTTGCTCTCAGATGTTTTTGTAGTCCAAACAGAATATCGTGCCGCTCTTGAAAACCTTCTTGACAACTACCTTAACCATTACGTAGTAAACAATATTGAGGAGGCTGCTACTGCAGTCCGTTTGCTGGATGCAAATAAAAAAGGGAAAGCTAATTTCTTTATACTTGATCAATTTGCTCAGTATCAACCACAACAGCATTCCGCACCCGAAGGAGCCATCCCTGCTTTGAGTGTTATCAATGTGGATGAACAATATATGCCACTGGCTCAATACCTGCTTGGTCATGTATATATAGCAGCAGATGGAACGGATGTAGCTGCTTATCCATTGCAAAATGGCAATGTGTTGGTAGAAAAAAGTGGTAAGATGGTACGCGGGCACTATACATTGGGTGGGGGCTCAATTGGCTTGTTTGAAGGAAATAAAATAGGCCGTGCCAAAAACCTTGAGCGTCTTGCCAAAGAAATAGAAGATCTTACCAAAACCGTCACAGCACTCAAACAATATATTGCTGATACACAAACGCTGATCACAGGTTTTAACCAGGAACTGAATGATAAGGCAATAGAACAGACCCGGCAGGAGATCAATCGCCTGCAAAATCATATTGTCAATCTTGGCAATCGCGTAGAAAATTTTGAGCAGCTTAACCAGACCGGAGAAAAGCGCTTACAGGATTTACAGGAACAGCTTGATAACACGCATGACAGCATAAGCGAAACACGTGATGAACTGGAGCAGATAACAGAACAATTACAATCACTGCTGCAAAATATACAAACTGAAGAGGCTGAGTTTCAGTCGATAGAAGCAGAATTTAACGCTGCAACCCAACAATACAATCAACAAAACATTCAATATACACGCCAGCAAAGTAAACTGGAAGGATTGAAGCAGGAATTAAATTTCCGCACCAATCAGCTCAATGACCTTAAACGCCAGATCACCTCTAATAGTGAGCAATTGCAGCAAACTTCGACGCAATTGGCAGAAACAGAACAGCAATTGCATGGTGGAGATAATGAGTTGTACGATCTGCTTACCCGAAAAGAAACTGACGAGCGGGCTTTGAATGAAAAGGACCGGGCTTATTATGAAATGCGTAATGCCGTTTCTACACATGAAGGCCAGTTGAATCAAAAGCGCCGTGAAAAAGAGCAGGCTGAAATATTGTTGAATAGCATAAAAGACAAGCTCAATGATATGAAGTTGAAGCTTGCCGGGATGAATGAGCGACTGAGCATAGAATTCAAAGTAAATCTTGATGAGATATTGGAT
>DATNFP010000202.1:0-11671 GCA_035606335.1 Flavipsychrobacter sp.
CTTCCATCGCTATGGTATGAAGCTCAGTTACAAACTCCCGATATGAATGTGTATGGCGTTTCATTGCCTGGTGCTCCTGGTATAGTTATTGGATTTAATGATAGCATTTCGTGGGGATTTACCAATAATTATCGTGATGTAAAAGATTTTTACGCTGTTGAGCAAGTAAAGAACGACAGTAATTCATATTGGTTTGATGGTAAACAAGTGCCATTTGTAAAAAGAATGGAGCACATTGCAATAAAAGGTGAGCCTGATTTTATAGACACAATAAACTATACCATACAGGGGCCTGTTATTTATGATGAGCATTTTCATGGTCCCGGAGGCTTGAAAAGGCCATTAGCTTTATGCTGGATGGCACATAAATCCACAAATGAATTACTCGCTTTGTATTTGCTTGATCGTGCAAAAGGTTATACAGAATATGTAGATGCCATATTTAATTTTCAGTGCCCTGCTCAGAATATGGTTTATGCAGATAAGGATGGCAATATAGCTATCTGGGGACAAGGGCAGTTTGTAAATAAATGGAAAGAGCAAGGACGTTTTATAATGAATGGCGCGGACAAGGATGCTTTATGGAAAGAAATGATACCAATGAAGGAGAACCCTCATGTATTAAATCCTCCACAAGGTTATGTATCCTCGGCTAACCAATCAGTAACTGATAGCACATATCCTTATTGGTATAATGGTTATTTTCTTGAGTTTCGGGCATGGCGTATTAACCAGGTGCTAGGTGAAACGAAAAAAGCCACAGTACAAGATATGTTTAATTTGCAGAACGATACCTATTCAGTTCTTGCTGCGAATACATTACCTATAATGCTGCGCTATGTGCGTAATACGTCATTAACTCCTGACGAGAAAAAATATCTTAATAAGCTCATAAATTGGAGATATTTCCTTTCCGCAGACGATGTTGCCGCTTCCCTCTATCAGATATGGTGGGATAAATTGTACAGAGATATATGGAGTGATGATTTTGAAAAAGTACCTGATAATCTTTGGCCACTGCCTGAAAGAACAATGCAGCTGTTACAAACGGATTCTACACTCAAGTATTACGATGATAAGAATACTCCTGCAGTAGAAGGACTGAAGGATATGATGGTAAGGAGCTATAAAGAAACAATTGATACTATCGGTAAGCTGGAAAAAACTACCGGTGTCGAATGGTATAAAGTGAAAAATACTACTGTAGAACATCTGGCTAAATTACCTGCCTTCAGCTTTGCTAATTTAAAAATCGGTGGTTGGGGAAACACAATCAATGCAGCAAAACATGATCATGGGCCTTCATGGCGAATGGTAGTGCAAATGAGCAAAGACATAGAAGCTTATGGTGTTTATCCCGGCGGGCAATCAGGTAACCCCGGCAGTAAGTATTATGCTTCTTTCCTGCAAAATTGGGTAGATGGAAAGTATTACCGTTTATTGTTCCTGCCCAACCAAAAGCAACAGAATATTACTGATATAAAATATACTTTGACTTTACAGCCAAAATTATGAGGATCATTATAGCTACTTTTTTTATCGCCATACTTGCTTTTGTTGTCGAGTATTACTGGCCCTGGTGGATAATTGCCGTTGTAGCATTTGTAATTATATTTTTATTTAATCTGAATCCCGGTAGAGGCTTTATTGCTGGTTTTCTTGGGATAGCAATATGCTGGTTGGCAGTTGCTTTATGGAGAGATACGTTAAATGAGCATATTCTTTCCCAGCGGATGGCAACGTTGTTCGGTTTACCACATTATACTTTATTTATTGTTTTAACAGTTTTTCTTGGAGGCTTAACAGGTGGTCTTGCAGGGTGGAGTGGGAGTCAGACAAGAAGGATATTTAATTAACGCAATAATTGTTTTGGCATCAAAAATGAAGCGTTAATTTAGCGCTTCATATAGCCTCAATATTAGCAGCATAGCATGCCCATCCGTACACAGCGTTATATTGCCATACTTTCTGTTATATTATTTGCAGGCAAGTTATGGGCATGGTATCTCACCCATTCTGTAACAATACTTACAGACGCATTAGAAAGCATAGTCAATGTTATCACCGGGTTTATTGGTTTATATAGCGTTATTATTTCTGCAAAACCCAGGGATAGAAACCATCCGTACGGGCATGGCAAAGCAGAGTTTGTTTCATCTGCTTTAGAAGGGTCACTAATTTCAATAGCGGGTGTCTTCATCATTTATGAAGCAGTTGCACAGTTAATACATCCCAAACTATTACACAAGCTGGATATTGGTGTGGTTATAATTGCTGCCACAGGAGTATTAAATTTTCTGTTCGGGCAATACGCTGTCAAAAACGGTAAAAAACATAGATCCATGGTAGTAGAAGCAGCTGGCAGACATCTGCTTTCTGATTCATATTCTACTGCTGCGATAATTATAGGATTAGTATTGGTCATCGTTACTAAATGGGTATGGCTCGATAGTGTGGTGGCCCTATGCTTTGCTATTATCATTATTGTTACGGGGTATAGGGTGCTGAGACGCTCATTGGCAGGTATCATGGACGAAGCAGATGAAAAGATACTGAATGAAGTGATTGAATTTCTGCAAAATAACCGAAAGCCACAATGGATTGACTTACATAATCTGCGGGTAATACAATATGGAGATGTATTGCATATTGATACCCATATGACACTGCCCTGGTATTACAAAGTAGTAGAAGCAGAAAAAGAATTGCATGGTCTTGAAGACATCATTAAGCCTCATTTTGGGAATAAGGTGGAGTTGTTTGTACATATAGATGGTTGTATGCCCTATCAATGTAAATTATGTGCATTGGCAGATTGCCCGGTAAGGCAGGAAGAATTTAAGCATCAGGTGTTATGGACACTAACCAATGTGTCTGTAGATGAAAAACATGGGAAGCATGGTATGCCTGAAGAATAGGATCAGATTACTTCTTTTCAAGTCGTTGAGTTAGTACCATTACCCGCTCTCTTACAAAAGCTGCTTTTTTATCTGTAGCAATCATTTCCGCGTCACTGCCCCCAATATCTCCCTTGGCAATATCCTTATCTATTTCTTTAAACTTTTTATCTCTTTGCGATAACCAATTGCGCTGTTCTTTTCTTAAAATGCCCCTTGAATTATTATCAACTTTCACTTTCAGCGATTTGTAAGTGACATTTAGCATACTATCCATTTGATGATAATAAGTGAGCGTACAGCCTAACATATTATCTCCCCTATCAAGGCATGTTTGCTCTATGCTATCAATGTGTTTTATATATTGGGTTTGTGCACTTACAACCTGCGCATATATTTGTGTCAGTGAGATAATAATAACTATAATAAGTCCGTTTTGTTTTTTCATTGCTTTTTCACATTTATACTCCCTCAGCCATACCGTTTTCGTATCCTTCATCTATCAGCCAGTTACCACTATCTGCGGCCATTGTGGCAAGAACGTCACACCTGTTATTGTATGGATTATCGGCATGGCCCTTTACCCATACAAATTTTATACGATGCCTTTTGTAGTGGGTTAAAAATATAGCCCATAGATCTTTATTTTTTTTCCCTGCAAAGCCTTTCTTTGCCCATCCAAACAGCCATCCCTTCTCAACAGCATTTACCACATAAGCTGAATCGCTATATATTGCTATCTCTATATTATCCCGATTCAGATTATGTAAGGCTGCAATAACAGCCATTAACTCCATTCTATTATTGGTTGTGTGTCTGTATCCTTGCGATAGTTCCTTGGTTGTTGTTCCCCATTGTAATATGGCTCCATAGCCACCCGGCCCGGGATTGCCCCTGGCCGCTCCATCCGTATAAATAATAAGCTGTTGCGACATTAGTGAATTTTTTGCGACGTATCTTCGCCGCCAAAAATAGACACTTGAGTCCCAAAATAAAAGTTGCAGCTGTAAGTTATTTAAATACAAAGCCCCTGTTATACGGTATAGAGCATAGTGAAGTGTTGAACGACATAGAGTTATTGATGGATTATCCTTCCAATCTTGCAAAAAGCCTCCTGGAAGATAGCATTGATATGGCGCTTCTGCCTGTTGCAGCAATACCCGGTATCCCTGGCGCACGAATTGTTAGTGATTATGGCATAGCTTCTGATGGGAATGTAGCCTCTGTGGCCATTTTTAGCCAGGTACCTATGGAGGAGATAACAGCCGTGTATCTGGATTATCAATCCCGCTCTTCTGTAAGGCTGGCCCAATTACTCCTTGAAAAACACTGGAAGAAAGACGTTGAATATAAGGCAGCCAACGAAAATTATATTGATTATATAAATGGTACAAATGCGGGTGTAATAATTGGAGACAGGGCACTGAAGCAACTACATAACTTTGAACATATATATGATCTTGCTACTGGATGGAAAGAATATACCGGACTTGATTTTGTATTTGCTGCATGGGTAGCTAATAAAGAACTTCCCGATGATTTTATAAAGGCATTCAATTATGCAAATTCTGAAGGCTTAAATCATATAGATGAAGTAGTGGCGCAAAATTCCTTCCCTTATTACGACTTAAAAAAATATTTCACTGAAAACATTAAATACTATTTGGATGATGAAAAGCAAAAGGGGTTAAGTAAATTTTTGGAAATGATCACAGAATAATCGTAGGTAAATAATAATAGCTTATTACATCATAAGTTTATTAAAATATTCATTCAATACCTTTATCTTTTAATAATTCTTTATGGCAATTACACTTGTTGAATGTCCAAGGGATGCAATGCAGGGATGGGCACACATGATAGCTACTGATGATAAGGTAAGGTATATTAATGCGCTGCTAAAGGTTGGGTTTGATGTTCTTGATTTTGGCTCTTTTGTTTCGGCAAAAGCTATCCCGCAAATGGCAGATACAAAAGATGTAATTCCCCGTCTTGAATTAAACGATACAAAAACAAAACTGCTTGCCATCATAGCAAATACTCGTGGCGCCCAGGATGCAGTGCAGTTCGATGAGGTCACTTATCTTGGTTTCCCTTTTTCAATTTCAGAGACTTTCCAGCTTCGTAATACGAATAAAACAATTGCCGAGTCATTGCAACAGGCAGAGGAGATACAAAATTTATGTACTCAAAAAGGAAAGGGACTTGTCATATATATATCTATGGGCTTTGGTAATCCTTATGGCGATCCATACACAGCAGAAGTGGCGATAGATTGGGTAGGAAAACTGGCAAATCTGGGCATTAAGACAATAGCAATGGCTGATACAGTAGGGGTTGCCAAACCTGCTACCATCGAGTACATTTATAAAAAGCTCATTCCTGAATTTAAAAATATCAGTATAGGTGCACATTTTCATTCTACGGCTGATAAGTGGGAAGAAAAAATACAGGCAGCTTATGATAATGGCTGTACCCGCTTTGATAGTGCTATAAAAGGTATTGGTGGCTGCCCGATGGCTGAAGATGAATTGGTGGGAAACATTGCTACCGAAAATATTATCAACTGGTGTGACCGAAATAATATTCCATTGACTCTGAATAGAGAAGCATTTGCTACTGCATGGCAGATCGCAAATGAAATATTTATTTAAAGAAGTGTATCAATGTCATAATATTTTTATTCTCTACTTTTACATTCATTTTTAGCTATATGTCTACTCACGGAGAAATAAAACGAGTTACCAGCCATACTCTGCAATGGATGAAGCAACATGGCGAAAAGATAGCCATGCTTACAGCCTACGACTTTTCGATGGCCAGGATCTTTGATGATGCGGGTATCGATGTATTGCTGGTAGGTGATTCTGCATCTAATGTAATGGCGGGGCATGAAACTACTTTGCCTATTACTTTAGACCAGATGATCTACCATGCTCAAAGTGTAGTCCGCGCTATTGACCGTTGTATGGTGCTTGTTGATCTGCCATTTGGCAGCTACCAGGGTAATAGTAAAGAAGCCCTTAATTCAACTATCCGTATCATGAAGGAAACCGGTGCTCATGGTATAAAATTAGAAGGAGGAGCTGAAGTTGTAGAGTCAATAAAACGTATAGTGAGCGCCGGTGTTCCTGTAATGGGACATCTGGGCTTAACCCCACAATCTATTTATAAATTTGGCACCTACGCAGTACGTGCAAAAGAAGAGGAAGAAGCTGAAACATTGATACAGAATGCTCATATCCTGGAGGAAGCTGGATGTTTTGCATTAGTGCTTGAAAAAATTCCGGCAACATTAGGTAAGCGCGTTGCTGAAGAATTAAAGATACCTATCATTGGTATCGGAGCAGGTATGCACGTGGATGGCCAGGTATTGGTAATGCACGATATGCTCGGCATTACAAAGGATTTTTCACCTCGTTTTTTAAGAAGATATTTAAATCTCTATACCAGCATAAAAGAAGCCACAGGCAATTACATTAAGGATGTAAAGAGCAAAGATTTTCCAAACGAGCAGGAGCAATATTAATGTAATGGCAAATAAAGAAGTCTGGAAAGAATTAAAAGACGATTTTACTCTGAAAGGTGTCACATTAGTTGCTGTTTCAAAAACCAAACCTATAAATGAGATACAGGAATTGTATGACCTGGGACAGAGAGACTTTGGAGAAAATTATGTGCAGGAGCTTGTAGAGAAAGAAGCTCAGTTACCTAAAGATATACGCTGGCATTATATCGGGCATTTGCAAAGCAATAAGATAAAATATATTGCCTCTTTTGTACACGTTATTCAGGCGGTGGATAGCTTTAAACTATTGCAGGAAATAAATAGACAAGCAGTCAGGCATAATCGTACCATAGACGTGCTTTTACAAATGCACATTGCTGATGAAGAAACTAAGTTCGGACTGGATGAAAAGGAAATAATTGAATTTCTGGATTACTATGAAGCACAAAAGGATCAACTAAATAATATACGCATTTGTGGCATAATGGGTATGGCTACAAATACGGAAGATGAACAGAAAGTGCGTTCAGAATTTGCCCGATTGCATGCTGCATTCAGAAATTTGCAGCAATCTTATTTTCTCGGTAAAAAATATTTTTCCACTTGCTCAATGGGTATGAGCAGCGATTACAAAATAGCAATAGAAGAGGGTAGCAATATGGTTCGTATTGGCAGTATGCTGTTTGGTGCCCGCATGTATAATAATTAAGTGGTGTATTGCTGCAGTATTTTATAACCGATAGATGCTGCAACGCATATTCCTCCGATCATCCACCATAGTGATGTGAATCCATAATATTGTGCAATTTCTGCACCCGTTCCGGGCCCTAATACCTGTGCTACTGACCATGAAATGGAATAAAGCCCAGCATATTGTCCACGATTGTTTTGTGTAGTTCTACTTATCCAGAATGAATTCATAAAGGGCATCGAAAGTATTTCGCCTAAGGTGACAGTAAGCATTGCTATAATTGCAAGGGCTCCAGCTCCCGGCAATATATTAAAAATGATAAATGAGATCCCCGTCAGTAAAACGCCTACTGTAATGTATTGCAGGTTTTTTCTTTTTCCTTCCAGATTATAAATGATGATCATTTCAAAAAAGGCAATTATCAATCCATTTAGCGCCATTACTACTCCTACGTATGAGGGGCTAAGATGTAATCTTCTTACATAATATACCGGAAGGGTCGTAAATAATTGGAAGAATGAATAAGAAAATAAAATAGTCAGAAAGATAAATACCAGGTAAGGTTTGTCTCTGTATGCAGACTCCTTATTGTCAATAACATTTTTCTCGTGTATTCGCTGGGTAGCTTTGTTTCTTGATGGCGCCAATACTCCGATCAATACAAATGCTGCACCTATGTTGGTTATTCCATCTATCCAAAATAGAAAATGGTAATTCCATGAAGCAACGATACCTCCGAAAGCACCGCCAATAGCCCATCCCAGGTTAATAGCCAATCTGTTTAAAGAGTAGGAGCGTGTCCTGTTTTCTTCCTTGCTATAATGTGCAATGGCAGTAGAATTAGCAGGCCGAAAAGACTCATTAACTAAGCTTAATAGGAAAGTAAAAATGCAAATAGTTAAGTAACTCTTCATCTGGCCAAGTATGAGGAAAAGAATACCACCTCCGATAAGTGCGAAAACCTGGATGAAATAAAAATTGAACTTATCCGTAAGCCTGCCACCAATCAACGAGCCGCATATTGCCCCAGCACCAAATAAAGACATTACAATACCTGCTTTGCCAATGCTTACGTGCATGCTTTGTGTGAGATATAGAGTCATGAATGGCACTACCATAGTACCACTACGGTTTACCAGCATCACAAAGGAGAGCCACCACGTTGATGATGATAATCCACTAAATGCATTTTTGTAAGCTGTTGCAATTTTGTTCATTGATACCTTACAAAAATATCTTAATTGATTGATTTTTATTTTTGAATTACGGAATTTCGAGAAATAAACGTAAAGCTATGGCGATATCAATTCTGAGAAATACTATTTGTAATCTTCCAGGATTATCTGCTCTTTACAGAAATAATACTCTCTTACATCGTTTGATGCAATAATTACAAGCCTGTTTTGGTTGTACTTCTCCATCCATTCTCTATATTGTTCGACACCCTGCTGGTCAAGATTAGTGCAAGGCTCATCTAACAGTAAGGCTTGCGAATCAGAAAAAATAGCCTGTGCTAATTTTACCCGTTGTTTCATCCCTGATGAATAATCAGATAATGGCTTATCGGCTGCAGATTGTAGCCCGGTTATTTCTATTATATCGGTAATGCTTAAGCCTGGAAGTGGTGATTTAAAGCTAAAATGAAAATCCAGGAACTCTTTGAGTGTTAGTTCCTCTACTATTTCTTGTCCCGGCGCACAAAAGCTGGTGTGATGAAAAACCTCATTGGTTGCAATGCTGTTATCCTCAACAGTAAAAAGAACCTTGCCAGCTGACGGAGCCTGCATACCTGAGATAATACGTAGCAATGTAGATTTGCCACTGCCATTTGGCCCTAACAGGGCATAGTTTCCTGGCGTATTAAAAGTATAATTGATATCCTTAAATATCCAATGCCGCTGAAAGCGCTTGCCGGTGTGTTCAAGGCATATCTTCATTGTGGCGGCGAATATAACCCTTCATAATACCACGGCCTGTTTCACGAACGAATGAGATGATCTCATCACGCTCATCAGATACAGGTATTTCGGTTTCTATAATGCTTAATGCTTTTGAAACATTATAGCCACGTACAAACAGAATTCGGTATATGTCAAGTATATGATTGATCTTGTCGATAGAGTAGCCTCTGCGCTTCAAGCCTACAGAATTTACTCCCACATAAGAAAGCGGCTCACGGGCAGCTTTCACATATGGGGGGACATCTTTACGTACCAGCGAACCACCGGTTACAAAAGCATGAGACCCGATACGTACAAATTGCTGTACAGCGGTAAGGCCAGCTAATACCACATTGTCACCTACTGTTATGTGGCCGGCGAGTGTAGTATTATTGGAAAAGATGCAGTAGTTACCTATCTCGCAATCGTGAGCTATATGCGTATAAGCCATGATAAGGCAGTTGCTCCCGATCTTTGTCTTATTGCGATCCACAGTTCCGCGGTTAATAGTTACACATTCGCGGATGGTAGTATTATCTCCTATTATGGTAAGTGTATCTTCTCCTTTAAATTTCAAGTCCTGCGGAATAGCAGAAATTACAGAGCTTGGAAAAATGCGGCAGTTTTTACCAATTCTTGCTCCTTCCATTATGGTAACATTCGATGCTATCCATGTACCTTCCCCTATTTCTACATTTTTATGAATAGTGGTAAAGGGGTCGATTTTTACATTTGGCGCAATTTTGGCGTCCGGATGTATGTACGTAAGGGGGTGAATCATTTCTTATCTTTTCGAACGATTTGTGCTACTAATTCGGCTTCTGTAGCCAGTTTGTTACCGACATATGCGGTACCTCTCATTTCGCATATACCACGGCGGATAGGATTTAATAATTCAAGTTTCAGAATTAATGTATCCCCCGGCACCACTTTGTGTTTGAAACGTGCCTTATCTATTCTTATGAAATAGGTGTCGTAATTCTCAGGATCGCTGTAATTGTTAAGAGCCAATATACCGCCGGCTTGCGCCAATGCTTCAATTTGCAACACTCCCGGCATTACAGGATTTCCAGGGAAGTGTCCCTGAAAAAAATGCTCATTGAATGTTACATTTTTAATGCCCACTACATGGTTGTCACTAAGCTCTATGATCTTATCAACCAGCAGAAACGGATATTTATGCGGAAGTGCGCGTTCTATTTGTGTAATATCATAAATGGCTTGCTGATTGGGATTATAGCTTGGCACGTCTGATAAATGCTTATTGCGTTTGATAAACTGTTTTATTCTTCTTGCAAATTCTACATTCGATGCGTGTCCGGGACGGCTTGCAATGATATGGGCCTTTATAGGATTACCAACCAGCGCAAGATCTCCAACAACATCTAATAACTTATGGCGCGCAGGTTCATTGGGGAAGTGCAATTGCACATTGTTCAATATCCCTTCCTGCTTTACTTCGATTTTTTGTTTGTTGAATACTTTGGCCAACCTGTTCAACTCATCCTGTTCCACTATTTTATCCACTACTACTATAGCGTTATTAAGATCACCGCCTTTTATCAGGTTATTATTGAGCAGGTATTCTATTTCATGCAGAAAAGAAAAGGTTCTGCATGGAGCTATTTCGTTTTTGAACTCAGATATATGCTTAAGGGAAGCATGTTGTGTACCAAGAACCGGTGAGTTGAAATCAATAAGAGTAGTTATCTGGTATTCGTTAGAAGGCACAGCAAGCATGTCTACATTTTTTACAGGATCATAAAAATGTATATTGCTATCTATCGTATAAACTATTCTTTTGGCTTCCTGTTCCTGAACGCCTGTACTTTCTATTGCTTCTATAAACTGCCGTGCGCTGCCATCCAAAATAGGGATTTCAGGCCCATCTAGCTCAATCAATATATTGTCGATTTCCATACCTACCAGTGCAGCAAGTATATGCTCTACAGTATGTATCCTGGCTCCATTATATTCAATAGTAGTGCCACGCGATGTGTCTACTACATAGTCCACGTCTGCTTTTACTACAGGTTTATCAGGCAGGTCAACTCGTTGAAAACGAATGCCAAAGCCCGGGTTAGCGGGCTTCATTATCATATTTACCTGTGCGCCGGTGTGCAGGCCCACACCCTGCAATGATACCGATCCTTTAAGTGTTTGCTGGTTTTGGGCAGATGCTGTTTGCTGCACAGTTTCAGTATTTTTTTTCCTTGTCTCTGTCTTTGCTAAAATGTCTATACTCACTTTTTTACTTCCATGTTTTGATTGCTCAATAATGCTGTTAATTCCTGCACAGTTTCTTCCAGCTTCAGGAGGCGCTGCTGTAATTCCGGCAAATTTCTAAAAATTGCATGACTTTTTAAGGAACTTTTGTAATCAAATGCAGGTGCCCCGTTGATATTTGTATACGGTACTGTTATAGATTTAGAAAGGCCGCTTTTGGCTCCAATGCGGGTGCCGTCTGCTATTTGTATATGTCCAACCATACCTACCTGGCCACCTATAGCACAATTTTTACCAACTTTAGTGCTCCCCGAAACGCCCGATTGCGCAGCAATCACTGTATTCTCTCCTACATCTACATTGTGGGCAATTTGTATCAGGTTGTCGAGTTTTACACCCTTCCGTATAT
>DATNFP010000203.1:0-9311 GCA_035606335.1 Flavipsychrobacter sp.
TATAGGATCGGCCCCGCCTTCCTGGTTAATAGTGAACTGTAATGAAGCCGCATCAATGCAGGATGTCGGACCTATCTGGCTTAGTGAAGCGCTTGGAGGGTATAATACACGAATATTATAAGCTACAGTTTTTTTACTTGATAGGGGACAACCTCTGTTTTTATAAGTAATATAAAAAGTATGCAGGCTTCCTAATGGGCCAACGTATGGGGCAGGCCAGTTAAAAACTACTTGTGGGGTGGGAGTTGCGTTGCCTGTTACTGTCAGGGTAGCATGTGGTGGTAATCCTACCCATGATATATCCATAGTATCATTATTAGGATCAGTTGGGCTAATTGTAAAGGACAAATCGTTGCAACTGATTAGCAAATTAGTATCTGCTACTACTCCGCCGGTTATATTGGTAAAAGCGTTGCTATTAGTATTTACAGGAGGAGCATTTGTGCAGCTACTCAACCCTACAAATGTCATTTCGCGCATAGACGTGCCAATAAGCTTGCCATCTCTGTATTCATCCACTTCGTTTACTATCAGCGCATCTTGTATAAGGTTCAGGGAAAAATTCATTTGACCATTTGATGAGTCGAATGTAAACCCGTCTGCTGAGAGGGGCTGCGTAGCAGTATACGGGGAAATATAAGAAACTGGCGAGCCACCTACCAGGCCAGGAACAAGCTTGAATACCAGCGAGTCTCCGTTAGGGTCTACTGCGCCCGGATTGTATTGTTGTGCTATATTAATGCAATAATACGGAGTAGGAATTGTTGTGTATTGCGGGGAAGAATTCTGGGCAGAAGTGTTATCTAATTTAGCGAATAGATACATTATTGATGCTCCTGGGTTAACAATATTGGAAATGTTGCTGCTTCTGCCGGCGTTAGTAGTTGAACTGAGACTACCTGCAAAAACAAAATCCCAGTTAGCTGATGTATGTGGTAATGTAATGGTATCTGTAAAGAAAAACTGTTTAACACCGGGTAAAGCACCACCGTTGCACGATGTATTCTTTAATTCGGCGGCGCATACAGGCGATACTTCAGTACCGGAATTAGTATCGAATGCAAGATTTACGCTTTGTACGAGACTGCTGCCATCATAAATATTAACTATAGGAGCCGATGTAAATAAGGTGCTGAAAATGCTACTGGCACAATCTCCGTATAGTGTTAATGTTACTTTGTAGGTATTACCTGATATGTTTGTGTAAAGGAGCTCGCCGCCGAATATGTGTGTGGCAAAAGCCTGCACATTGCATATTATAAGAGCGAAAGCAAGTAATAAATATTTTTTCATTGCAGTATCTATACTAAGTCAAATTTTGATTTATAACGACTACCGCAACAAAAAATGTGTATCAGAATTAATTTCTTAACAATGTTACTTCATTGCATGCAGTGCCACTCTATTACCTTCTGAGTCCATGATCAATGCCCAAAATCCTAGATCCTGGGTTACGGCCACTTCTGTTTTGTTCTGTACAATTTTTCCACCCGCAGTTGTTACTCTGTCAAGCACTTTTTGCAGATCGGGTTCGCAATTCAGGTACACAAGCGTGCCATTGGCACTTGGAGTATAAAATGCAGGATCGTATACTATAGCGCCACCACGCCCTTCGTCATCCATATCATGTTCAAAAAATCCCATGCGTGCGTTGCCTACCTGGCGATCCTGCATTTTATATCCTAAAATTGTTTCATAAAATTTTTTTGCCCTGTCAAAATCTGATACAGGAATTTCAAACCAGTTAATTGCATGTGTACGAGCCATAATCAGTCATTTTATAACACTAAAATATCTAAAAATGACCAATACTGTAATTCTGCCTTTTATTATTTAGAACCAGATAGGAGTAAGAATTTTAAACAGAACAGATCTAACAATAAAGGTGTTAATTCCATATTATTAGACGTAAATCCGTGGGAAAACTTAGGTTACTAAATAAAATACTTATAAAATAAAAAGCCACCCGGTTGGATGGCTCTGAATAAGTTTATAAGTCTTATTTGTTTATAAGTCTTATGTTTATAAGGGCTGTTTTATTTGGCAGCCAAAAAGTCTTTGATCTTATCTTTATGTACCATTGCTTCCTTAAAAGTGTAAGCACCACTCTTAGGGCTGCGAATAGCCTTTATTACTTTAGTATAGTTTTTTGCTTCTGCTGCAGCTTTCTGATCTTTAGTCTTTATCGCTGTTTTTGCTTGCTTCGCCATTACTCAGAATATTTTAGTAAAGTTATTTAATTTCTTTGTGTGGTGTTACACGTTTCAGAATAGGATTGAATTTTTTTAATTCAATACGTTCCGGTGTGTTTTTCTTGTTCTTAGTGGTAATGTAACGGCTGGTACCGGGCATACCGCTATTTTTATGCTCGGTGCATTCCAATATTACCTGAACGCGGTTTCCTTTTTTAGCCATTTTATAATGCGTTTAATACTTTTATTGAATTAGATTGTTTGGCCTTGTTCGCGCAATTCTTTCACTACGTTATACAAGCCTCTTTTATTAATGGTACGGATAGAATCTGCTGTAAGCTTCAAAGTCACCCAACGATCTTCTTCTACTAGGAAAAAACGTTTAGTCTGCAGGTTGGGCAGAAAACGACGTTTTGACTTCTTATTAGAGAAAGATACTTTATTACCTGTTACCGGCTTTCTACCTGTTACCTGACAAACGCGTGCCATGCTTTACATTTTTTAGGACTGCAAAGGTCTTATTTTTTTGCGTAATGGCAAAATATTTTCCAAAAAAATCTCTCGAGATTAATAAGGTAAAGGCATCGCACGATTATACAATCGAGTGGTTTTAAGGTATTTCGGGGAGTAAAAGCTTGTCAAGGTCCACTATTCCCGGAACATTTTCACAAAAAAACGACTCCCCATATTCTACGCCGATACGCTTACCAACAATAGAGTCGCGGTATTTTATATTATTCAGAAAGCCTTCTGTTGCTATGTAGGTAATGGGTTCATTAGAGTTTGGATCGTGAAACTGGCTTTTATAGCATTTTATTGCTTCCATTTTCTTTTCGAAAGTATCCGAGATGTCCACCACAAAAGTTGGCTCGCTGAGGCGGTCCTGCATCATGTGAAATACACGCTTTGGCCGCCAGGCAGTTTGGTCTTTGCCTTCCCATTCAGTTTTTACTTTCTTCAACCCTGCCAGGAAACATGCATCTGCGATCAGCCTTCCTCCTCGTCCATGATCAGGATGGCGATCTGAGATGGCATTTGCCAAAACTATATCCGGTTGATAATAACGTATATATTTTATTAGTTTACGTTGGTGTTCCTCATCGTTTCTAAAAAAGCCATCAGCCATTTTTGCGTTTTCCCGTAATGCCATACCCATCAATTTAGCAGCAGCTGCAGCTTCCTGATGCCGTATCTCAGCACTGCCTCTTGTGCCTAATTCCCCTTGTGTAAGATCAAGTATACCTACTGCCTGTCCCAATTGTGCGTGCTTTATCAACGTGCCAGAACAGCTTAGTTCTATATCATCTGGATGGGCGGCTATTGCCAGGATGTGAAGTTTCATTGCGCTAATTTAGGATAATGCGGCAAAGGGTAAGAACTATTAATTAATTGCTGCTAAAATTATTAGTTCGCGATTTAGATACCTGTTTGGTTTTCCCCTTTTTGCTGAGAATGCCATTTGAGGAATTTGAGCCAGGTGTTGTCGCTCCAATCGCCGCTCTTGTAGCGGGTTAAGGCTTCCTGCATGGTGAAGACGGGTTTCTCATGCATTGCCCATTTGTGCCCCGTTTGGGATAATTCGACAATTTGATAATTTGGCGATTCGACAATGGTGGGCGGTTCAATGTTTTGTGAGTCAGGAGTTTGTTGTGGGGGTTCGGGTTGTGGGAGCTCTTCTGATAATTTCTTTTCTGTTGTTTCTATTTCCATTTTTTCTTCCTGTTCTCTTTTCTCAGCTTTTTCTTTTGGCTTTATGATAGGGTTGCTGTTGTAGTCTTTTATGTATTGGTCGGCGTGAGGGAGTATTTGTTTCGCAAGGTCGAGGTCGGTTTTGGTGAGCTGGTGGATGAAGTTCATTAGTACGTCTATTGTTTCGCCTTGAGTCCGACCGTCTTTGATGTGCTTTATGGTGAGGGTGAGCTTTCTTATTGTTTCTGCTTCCTGCGGCGTGGGATATGGTTGTTCTTCTCTGGCTGCTATCATTTGGTTGATAGCAAGTAGCTGGTTATTGTATTGCTCTGCAAGGATGGATGGGGTGTGCTGTGCAGATCTTCTGATCTCTGCCCAGCGGCCTTCTTTTATCCATAGGTAAATTGTTTTACGGTCTATATCGAGGAGCTCTGCGATGCTGGTTTGGGTAAGATCTGTCTGGAAGTAGAGGTTACGGGCTTGTTGTTTTTTCATTGTGATATTTTTTATCACAAAGTTTTGTAGGATTTTTATGGTGGGAAAATTGGATTTTTATGGTTATGCTGTTTCTGTATAATGACTATACAGTTTTGTGATAATGATAAAAAAAAGTAGTAAGCGGGGCCTTTAAAGATGGAACGAAACGAGACACTTCGTCCAGCGAGTTAACTGGCGTTGCAAACGCCATAACTAAGCATCCTCGTTACAAACGAGGACGAGACAGGGGTTTGTTGTCCTGAACTATGATTTCTATGATTAATGTGATTAACATGATAAGTTTTGGGTTGCAATTCTCATGATCGCACGGTCCAGTAGTTTGATAGGCTTACACAGCGGAAGCGAATGTGCGGAGGCAACAATAGCGGATATTTATGTATAGAATCAATATACTATTATTTTCCCACATATCACAGCTGATATTACCAAAAAATCTAAATAGTAATATTTGTAGGTAAGTGGACTTGATATAAAAAAAACGAATATGATAAGATACAATAAAATTAAGCTTATTTCATAATAATGAATTTTAGCTTTCCATTTCTTATACATTAGTAACCCAAGAACATTAAGAAAAATCATTAAAACTGCTTGTATAACCCTTGCGTAAAAAACACGCTGCGCTATGGAGCCTTTAAACGCCGCACGAGTAAAATAAGAGAAGTTCAACCCGTCATTAAAGGCTTCGGATTGAGCCGGGTTTCCTAATCCGTTCCATTGGTCAATATAACATTGGTTGTGATAGGCAATGCTTTTAGATAATATAGAAGGATCTTTTAAATAAAAAGGTATTACATAAAAACATACAATTGATGCCGCAATACAACTCCACACTATAATATTTTGCCTGAGAGAAGCATTATACCAGAGTAGAATTAAAAAAAATGGCAACCAAAAAATTACCGTATATCTTGATAGTAAACAGAATATAATTCCAAGAGTTGTTATGATGATATTAGACGATGATAGTCCTGCCGCAAGAACCAGGTAGTACGCAGCAATAATAATTTCGAAAGTTACTCCCAACGTCCATCCATTAAATTCTATAAATCCCCACAGTGCTACTGATGGCAACAACGCAACAACAATATATTTCAGCAACGGCGTCCTGGTATTAGTAGAACATCCATATATAGCGCAAGAGATGGCCAAAAAAAAGACACCAATCCAACGTATATCAAAATGTAGTGTATAAGCTATCCATAATGGTAACCAATGCAATGGCATATATACCGGGAAAGGATGCCACGGGAGCTGCTCAAGCGGATAATAGGGAAATATTCCTTTACTAAATCTATTGTATAGCGTTGTTAGTTGCGGAATAATGTCAGATCCTTTGCCGGGGTCTGAACATTGGTAAAATATTTTATGTAGTTGCGGTACACATATAAGGATACTAAAAAACCCAATTAAAAGCCCCACCGTTCTAAACAAATTAGCGTACGTCGAAGAATTATTTTTTTTATCTGATCGTAGTAACTTAAGATAATAGACAGGAATAAGCAAAGAAACGATAAATAGATAAAAAGGGTTGACTAGCTTATCAAACAAATACACGCCATTTACAACCAAATAACATTGAATAAAAAAAAGTGATAGTGCAAATATGGTCCGTCTCAATTTTTATTTCTGTTTTTTATTTTTAATAATGTCTATATAAAATATTAATAATTTATATCAAAATGGCGCTTGCTGTTTTTATGGATTATTTAGGTAAAAACAAATGTAAAGAGTTTAGGTGTTGCCTTTTACTGTACCCTTTGTTCTAATATAAAGAACAAAAAAGTAAGCTTACAAAATAGCGAAAATGTCTTCACCTTGCCACAAAAAATAGCTTGCACGCAAATCAGAGGACACAAAAATATTGCTCTGCTAATTACCACAGATAGCGGATGTGCTGTTTGGGGTTCTACAAATTCGATAGATGACCAGGTAACAGGCAATCATAGTATGTTAGGGGAATATGATTTTTGGCTGGCAAAACTTAGTAAAGATTCTGTATCTGATGGAACATACATCATAGAAGTAGTGGATAAAGGGCAGAAGTATAGCTATCAAATAGTTGTTAATAATGAATGATTGCTAATTAAGGCGATTGCGCCGCATCATGGTCTGTTGCTGCATCTGGTAGCGGTGATAATTGTATGCTTCTATTTCCTGCACTATTTGCTCTATGTCTTTATCCCTGTCAGTAGGATCATATTCACGTTTCAGGTTATTACTAAAAAGCATCGCCACCGATTGCCATATCACAGCCGAAAAACCGCCTTTCATTTCTTTAATGATACCATAGCAGTTTTTGCCGGTTTCTCTATCTATTAATTTTACTAATATCTGTCCCTGTGCAATGGAGAGATTTTCAAGGTCGTTTTTAAAACGGCTGTTTAGTTCTTTTTCTTTGCCTTTTATATAGGCTTTGCGCGCTCGTTTATCTGGTAGTCGTGCCATATCGTCATCCACACTTTTTAATATTCCAGCTGCAATTACAGCATATGGGTATACCTTATATACGTTGTAGCGCAGTTGATTGTATTCTGCAAGTCGTTTAGCATATTGTTTATCTGCTTCGCCTATTTTTTCAAATTCCGGCAGATATACGACTGCTATCGTGTCTCCGTTTTCTATTACAGCACCTAACAATATGGTATCATTTGCAGCATGCTGTCCTGTTGCTTTTTGAACTGTAAAAAGCAGCGATAAACACAATCCTATCCATATAGTGGCACGAAACATAGGTTAATGTAAATTTCCTGATTTTTGGTCGTATTTGCTACACCTGGTATGGCTAATATTAAGAAAAAAGATGTTAAAATTCTTCATAAGACACATTGTGGTACAAGTATTGCTAAAGGTTATAGTAATTTTGCAAACTCAATTTTAAAAAAAGTAATGAAAAAATTAGTCTTAGCCGTATTGCTTGGTACTTTGTTAACGTCGTGTGATAAGGGACAAAACACATTGTCACGAAGTGAAATAAATGCGAAAGTAGATTCTGTGGTGGCATTAAGATTGCAGGATATTAATAATGAAGCAATGGAGGACCTCAACCGTAGGGAAGCCATAGAGGTGAAGCCAAAAGCAGATTCCATCGTGGCAGCAAAAATGAAGGGAAAAACAGATACTCTTATACATAAATAATGTGATTATTTTAGAATCGGGGCGGCCTTTACTTTTCTTTGATGGCGAATGCAATCTTTGTAACGGGATAGTGCAGTTTATTATCAGGCACGATAAAAAGAAATTATTTTTATTTGCTACTTTACAATCCGGAATTGGAGAAAGAGCAAAAGAAGAAGTACAAAGTATATATCATTGTTGCCCCGATACCGTAATTCTTTTTTATAAAGACAAATATTATATAAAGTCGGACGCTGCGATAATGGTATTTAGGCTTTTGGGTGGTTTCTGGAGCTTATTGTCTTTTGCAAGGGTTATGCCACGAGGCATGCGTAATGGGTTATATGAATGGATATCCCGGAATCGTTACAAATGGTTTGGTAAAAGAAATGAATGCATGGTCCCCACTCCCGAATTACAATCGCGTTTTATATCGTAATAATTTTACCAGATTATATTAATTCTCTCCGCTAAATTTGATACATGAAACTGAAAACAGTCGCATTATTACTGCTCAGCATATGCAGTTTATCCGGGAGGGTAAATGCGCAGCAAGTTACCTATTCTCCTTATGAGAAGTTCGATTTCCGCACAGGTGATTATTCAGTTATAGGTAAAGTGGGTGGGAACTTGTTCACTTATCGTGGTTCTGCTGATGGTTATTTTCTTGATGCCTACAATGATTCCATGCAGGAATTGGCAACTGTAGTTTTGGATTTTTTTCCTTCAAAAATATACCAGACACAGTTTGTTGCCTATCCAGATCATATTATTGTTCTATTCCAATCGCTTGATGGCACCAAGATAACACAATACGCAGCGTTGCTCGATAATAGTGGCAGGCTAAAAAAGGGACCTATACAACTGGATAATACAAGAACAAGCATTTTTGGGACTAATAGAGTTTATTTTTCTACTGCAGTATCTGAGGACAAAAAACACATACTTGTATATAGCGCTGAAGATAAGGGTAGTACGCTCAATTTTACAGCCAAGTGGCTGGATGATCAGCTAAATATTGTGAATCGCAGCCATGCAACTTTTAGCGCTGACAACAATGTGTCTCACGGCGAAGTTATCGTTAGCAACAATGGTGATATTTATTTGCCCGTTTATACTCCTGTAGGAACTAAAAACTATGCGGATGAATTAATGCTGCTTACAATGCACCCGGGTGAAACAAAATTTGCCACTAAAGAATTGCCACTCAATAGCAAGTTTGCAGCCAATTCATATATGAAGATGGACAACATCAACAACCGCATATATATTGGTGGATTTTTCTCAAGCAAAAAGAATGGCAATTTTGAAGGAGTTCTATACTCCTATTTTGATATAAAGACGGACTCTTTCCAGAATAAAAAAATGATAATGTTTGATCCGGAGCTTCTTAAAGCCACCGGAGAACGCAATAAAAAGAAAGCCATTGACAATTTTGATATGCGGCAATTAATAGTAAAAAATGACGGCGGTTTTGTCTTGATTTCTGAAGAATATGTCATGTCTATGCGAAGTAACTATGCCCCTGGCTTTGGTTATTATTCGTGGTATTATGGCCCTATGTCAACTACGATACGTGAGTACCATTATGGAGATATTATGGCGCTTTCTTACAACGGAGACGGTACAAAGCAATGGTCTGCTTTCGTATATAAGGACCAATATTCACAAGAAGATGGAGGCCTGTTTTCTTCTTATGTGTTATTGAATACGGGTGGCACGCTTGGTTTTCTCTTTAATGATTTCAATACCAGCAACTCACACATTCAATTAGCTACTTTGGGTGTAGACGACAAAGTAAATATGCAATCATTC
>DATNFP010000204.1:0-4034 GCA_035606335.1 Flavipsychrobacter sp.
CAATGATTCCATTCTCTTTTACGAGCCTGATAATACGCTGTTCCCCGGTTATGCAGATACAATAAACCATTTCTGGGTATATAGATTTGATACGCCATTGGTCTTACCAGCAGGGACATTTTATGCAGGCATTTTTATCCCTGCATACAGTGGAAGTGATAGCTTGTATGTGGGTCTGGACGTGAACCGGATAGGCAATAACCACGTTTTTTACAATGTAGACGGTGTAAATTGGTATAGCTCTCAGGTAAGCGGTGCATTGATGATGCGTCCTCTTTTAGGGCAGGGAATAAGAGGTACTAAAGTAGATGATATTCAGGCAAAGCAGGAAATATGGAGTTTATCGCCAAATCCGGCCAGGGATATTATTCACTTTGATTATAGTACTGGAAAGTTCACGAGTTATAAAATATTAGATGTAGAAGGAAGAGCCATAATGATGGGAGCGCTCGACCAGCAACAAGACATAAATATTTCCAATTTATTGCCGGGTGTGTATATTGCACACTTAATAATTGATGGTGTAGACAGTGCGCCTCAAAAATTCATAAAGCTTTAAATAATTCATAAATGGAGAATATCACAGTAACAGAGTTAAAGGAACGTTTAAATAAAGGAGAAAAACTAACTATAATTGACGTAAGAGAACCGGCAGAGTATGCTGAATTTAATATTGGTGCAAAGCTTATTCCATTGGGAAAGATAATGGGTATGCAAATAGATGAAATTGAAGACATGAAAAATGATGAGCTAATAGTGCATTGCCGTTCGGGAGTAAGAAGTATGCAGGCTTGTCTTGTTCTGGAGCAAGTCGGTTTTAAGAATGTGAAAAATGTGACTGGTGGCATATTAGCCTGGCAGGAACAATTTGGTAATAGTAAAATATAAGTTGAGAATACTTTTTAAATTTTTTGCCTATTGGTAACTTTGGATACATGAGGAGGCGCTTATATGCATGAGATAGAACCATACTATAATTGGCGACATTTATACGCGGCTGAAGAGGATGAAAACTCACCGTTTTATGGCAGAGAATATAGTGAGTTTGAATTTACCAATACAGTTTACAACTATTATATACATCCGCAATGGGATGAGTTTGGGTCCAAAACGCTGTACCTAAAAGTATTGTATGTAGATTACGAATACAGCTATGCCATTATAGAATTGATAGGAGAATGGAATGACGCTGTTGAAAATGACATAATGCAACTGAAAAGGTCTTTAATAGACTACATGATCGCAAAGGGCATTTATAAATTTGTATTAATTGCTGAAAATGTATTGAATTTTCATAGTAGTGATGATGAATATTATGCAGAGTGGTATGACGATATAAAGGATGAAGGTGGATGGATAGTTGCCGTGAATATGCCTGAGCAGACCCAATATGATTTTCAACGTTCTCATTTAGATAGGTATATTAAGCTTATAGAAATAAATAACTGGCGCACCTTTCAGCCAGCGCACTTTTTTCAGTTGGTAGATAATAAAATGCTGAGATTAACGTAAAACAGATTCATTTTCAAAATGCCTGATTTACCCAACCACTGAAGCAATACAACCTCGAGCTAATATTCAAATAAACCGTCGTAAAGATCCGGATCAACCTTATTGATTTGGTTAACCCATATTGTTTGGCCCTCGGTTTGCCATTTCATGCCAGAATTGTCCCAATATTGAGAGGAGGTGACGCTGCAGGTAGAAAGATAGTTTGTTGTGTCATATAAACTTTGTCCAATATAACAACTCAAAAATGATCTCACACTATCATTGAAAGGCTGGCTACCTGTTGGGTCTTCGAACCATATGTAATATCTGTTCCCTTTAAAATAAACCATGCTGGTATCTCCCGATGCAGCACAATACATGGTGTCAAAAAATACACCTGTAGTACCGACGATGGCTTTTATGGTATCATTTACCCACCATGGAATGAAACCTTTATGACCTGTAACAGCAGTAGTAGACGAAGTGGAAGTTACTGCCGGGGATGTTTTTGATGATTTAGAGCAACTGGTAATTGAAAATAATAGTACGATTATGAGATATTTTCTTATCATTAATAAGAGTTTTTAAGGATTTCAGATGGTAAAATTATTATTTATTCCAAGACCATTTGAATATGGTTTTTTACTATTTAATTCTGGGGAATAGTAGCACATCACGGTTTGGAGTTCGCCAGGAGTTAAAAGGTGTGTTTAGAGGCTGGATATGCTTTATTAATAGGAATTGATTGTTAATTATTACTATATAGATATAGAATATCTGCACACTGATAATTGCTATAAAAAATTCATTGTGATTTAGTCGATTGACAACTATCTTTGCGAAGATTTTACAAAAAAGTTACACTTTTAATATCGCCGGATCGTATGAACTGGAAGAATTATTTCTCTACCTCAATCGGTAAAAAATTACAAATGTCTTTTACCGGTATTTTTCTTATTTTATTTCTTGTGGTGCATTGTTACGTAAATGCTCAGATATTCTGGAATGATGGTGGTGTGAAATTTAATGAGGCAGCTCATTTTATGGGTACCAATTTTGTTATCAGAACAATAGAAATAGGGTTGTTTGCATTCCTTATAATACATATAGTACAAGGCCTTTTATTATGGAAAAGGAATACTGCACGCCGCTCTACAGGATATGCTGTGAAGCCTAAGGGAAAAAACAAGACCAGCCCATGGTACAGACGCTCTATGGGTATACTTGGTTCGTTGGTTTTACTTTTCCTTATTGTGCATCTTTCTAAATTTTGGGGGCCTAACCGTTACGCACAGACTTTTGGCAGCGGAGAACTTGACCTGTATGCAAGAATGAAAGACGAATTCAGTGTATTGTGGATCGTGATCTTTTATGTTCTAGGTTGTTTTGCACTTGCATGGCACCTTGTACATGGCTTCTACAGCTCTTTCCAGACATTAGGGCTTACTACACATAGATATAAAAAGATAATCAACTATATAGGAGTGGCTTTTTCCATTATCGTGCCGTTAATTTTCGCATTAATGCCGGTATCATTCTATTTCGGTTGGCTTAGTTAAATTATTTTAATAAAAATTTCGATCTCCTAATATGACACTCAATTCAAAAACACCGGCCGGTCCGCTTGAGTCGAAATGGAAAACATATAAATCAACATGCAAGCTGGTTAACCCTGCTAACAAGCGCAAGCTTGAGATAGTAGTAGTGGGTACAGGTCTTGCAGGTGCGTCTGCTGCTGCCTCTCTCGGTGAAATGGGATATAAAGTAAAAGCATTCTGTTTTCAGGATAGTCCACGCCGCGCGCACTCCATTGCTGCGCAAGGTGGTATTAATGCTGCAAAAAACTATCAAAATGACGGGGACAGTGTTTACCGTCTTTTTTATGATACGATAAAAGGCGGAGACTACCGCTCAAGGGAAGGGAATGTATATCGCCTGGCGGAAGTGAGCGCAAACATTATTGACCAATGCGTTGCCCAGGGAGTTCCCTTTGCACGCGAATATGGTGGATTGCTTAGCAACCGTTCATTTGGTGGCGTGCAGGTGCAACGTACTTTTTACGCAGCAGGACAAACAGGACAACAACTATTAATAGGCGCATACCAGGCTCTGGAACGCCAGATAGCATTAGGTAATGTGGAAATGCACTCTCGTCATGAAATGCAGGAATTGGTAGTGATAGATGGTAAGGCAAGAGGCATAATAGCCAAAAATCTTATTACCGGTGAACTGGAACGTTATTTCGGACATGCAGTAGTGCTTTGCAGTGGTGGATATGGTAACGTATTCTACCTTTCTACAAATGCTATGGGAAGTAATACAACTGCTATTTGGAAAGCAACTAAAAAGGGGGCATACTTTGCAAACCCATGCTTTACCCAAATTCATCCGACTTGTATCCCCGTTAGCGGCGACCATCAATCGAAGCTGACATTAATGTCCGAATCATTGCGTAACGATGGGCGTATATGGGTGCCTAAAAAACAAGGCGATACCCGCAAGCCCAACGAAATACCACAGGAAGAAAGAGATTATTACCTCGA
>DATNFP010000205.1:0-8546 GCA_035606335.1 Flavipsychrobacter sp.
TATTCCCTTTACTATCAAGAAAGGCAGGATTTTCTTTAAATACCATAATGCTGATCTATTCGGCAGGCTTCATCATTTATTATTTCATTTGTTATCTGCTATGCGGACTGGTATTTAAGAATTACAAGCTGGGGCTTGTACTTTTATTGTTTAATATTCTTTTCGTATCCCATACATTTTACTGGGCACAATCCGAGTTGCCACAAGGCATCTCCTTTATGCTGGTTTATTTCGCCTTTATCAGCAATAAAGAAACAAGCAATATGAGCGCATGGAGCCTGTGCATTATGTTTGTCTGTCTTTTTACTATTGTTTTCTTTCATCCGCTTATAGTATTTCCGTTTATTTATATCATACTATTTTTTCTCATAGATAAGAACCAGTATTTTCAGCGAAAGCTTTTACACGCATCCCTTCTGTTTTTTATTATTATCTCAATAATTAAAAAAATAGTTTTCGCAACAAGCTATGACCAGCAGTCAATGGAGGGGATAAGTAATTTTGTTAAATTATTTCCTCATTATTTCACACTTTACTCAGATAAGAAATTTTTTTCGAACTGTATCAGCCATTATTACTGGATCCCTTTACTATCGTTATTGATCTCAATCATTTATATAATCTGCAATGAATGGAAAAAACTTATTTTATTCCTTGTTTTCATTGTTGGTTTCATACTACTTATAAATGTAAGTTATCCCGATAGCAATACAACTACATTTTACATTGAGAATTTATATCTGCCTGCAGGTATCGTTATAGGCATCCCTTTTGTTTATGATATAGTACCTCTTCTTGAAAAAAGAAAACTCTCCATAGCTATAATAGCTCTTATTATTATCACAGGATGCATCAGAATTTACACAACCCATAATTCATATACTGCTCGCTTAAACTGGGAGCGACACTTGTTAAAAGCGAACCTCAATAATAAGCTCATGATAGATAGCAAAAAGGCGCCTATGGATACAGCTTTGATGATATGGGGAACACCGTATGAATTCTGGCTATTATCGACAACTGAAAACCATCAAACAGCATCAATTATTATTTATGATAATGTGGATGCTCTTTCATGGACAAAAGACGTCAAAAATCAATTTGTCACAACGTGGGGTGCCTTCCCTTATTCTGATCTACCCAAAAAATATTTCATTTTCAAAGACACTGTGACTAAGTATACTGTAATAAAATAAAAAACCACCTTTGATGGGTGGTTCAGTATTTAATATTTATAAAGTTTTTACGCAAATGGCATTTTCACAACCTGCGCTTTTATTGCCTTATCTCGTATGATAACAAAAATATCGCTTCCTTCTGCCGCAAATTCTTTAGTTACATATCCCATGCCTATTGCTTTCCCAAAGCTTGGCGATTGTGTGCCTGAGGTGACATAACCTATTTCTGCGCCTTCAGCGTTTTGTATTTTGTAGTTGTGGCGGGGAATGCCTTTATCTATCATTTCGAAACCTACCAGCTTGCGCTTGATACCTTCTGCTTTTTGTTTTTCCAGTATCGGGCGTGCAGTAAAGTCTTTTGTGAATTTAGTGATCCAGCCTAATCCAGCTTCAAGTGGAGAAGTAGTGTCGTCTATATCATTACCATATAAACAATATCCCATTTCCAAACGAAGTGTATCGCGTGCTGCCAGCCCTATTGGTTTTAATCCATTAGGAGCACCTATGCGAAATATTTCATTCCATATTTTTTCTGCAGCGCCATCTTTGTCTTCAAAATATATTTCTACACCGCCTGCTCCTGTATAGCCTGTTGCGCTCACCAGCACATTATCTACACCTGCAAATTTACCTTTTATAAAGGTGTAATATTTCAGGTTGGTTATATCCATATCCGTGAGTTGCTGCATATATTCTACAGCCTTCGGTCCCTGTATGGCGAGCAATGCGGTCCTGTCGCTGATATTTTCCATATCTACGCCTTCTGTATTATGCTTGCTTATCCAGTTCCAGTCTTTCTCAATATTCGAGGCATTTACAACCAGCATATATACTTTGTTCTCTTCGATGCAGTATACTATCAGATCGTCTACAATACCTCCCTGATCGTTAGGAAGGCAAGAATATTGGGCTTTACCCGCAGTCAATTTACTTGCATCGTTGCTTGTAACGCGTTGTATCAGGTCTAATGCTTTGGGGCCCTTCAAAATAAATTCTCCCATATGACTTACATCAAACACCCCTGCATTACTACGTACATTATGATGTTCTTCGTTAATGCTGGTATAAACGATTGGCATATTATAGCCGGCAAACTCGGCCATTTTGGCTCCCAATGCGATATGCATTTGGGTAAAAGGCGTATTCTTCATTGATATAAATGTATTGAGTGCCGTAAAAATAAGCTTAGTATTATGATTTTACTACAATAAATAAGCTTCTTTGATTAATAATTTATAATGCCGTATTCAAACCGCATAATTGTTGAAATCTTATATATAGAATTTAGAGAACGAACCTGGAAAAGCTAATTGACATTAAGGATTAAGGAGTTTTATATCCCTTTAAATAAGACGCGTGATCTGGTCCGCTGGCCCAAATAGAATAATATTTAGAGACAAAAATAGAATCTGAAGTAATGGTAATTTCTGAATAATAGTCGGGATTACCGCCACGCTGATATACATTTACCGAACCCGGAGATGCGCTAAATGTATCTGACTCATAAACGATATAGTGTGCTATCGTATCTATAAAAACTGCCAAACTTTTGCTGATCTTATAATCGGTGATGCTATCAGCTATCACAGTAGAAAATGAATGGGTAGAACTATCATATACTTGTCTTATTACATGCTGATCATATAAGCTATCATCTAATATGCACTTATAGGTAAAATAAGAAATTGAAGAATCAGATTTCTTATAGGGACTAATTGTACTGTTTTCGCTTTTTGTACAGGCTTGAAAAGATAACAGAAGAAATAAGGAACCAATTAATAAGCTACTTTTCATAGAGTTTATGTTTGTATATCAAATATAACGAACTCAAAATAAAAAAGTATCCGATACTAATCCTTCTTCTTATGCACAGCAAGAAATGCAGCACGTTTTGGAGAAGGAGGAGTGCTATTAATACCCTTAATACTTTTCCAAAGGACATCATTCAGCGCCTTGTCGGGTACATCATCTGCTTTTGAAAGATCAAATGTGGCGCTCTGACGGGATAAAGTATTTACAGCCACATTACGTTCATTGATATCTATCTGGGCATCTATATGCTGATAAGATGCAAAGTCAAGAGTGGATGTAAAGCTGCGCCACATAGGTACTGCAGCAGCATCGTACTGGCTCATTGCAGGTAATCCTAATATCAGTTCCATAGTGCGCAGCATTCCGGTGGTCGAATATGCTGTATGATCAGTAAAATTTCTTTTTACATAAGGACCAGCCACAAACGCTATGCTTCTATGCGCATCTACATGATCAGGACCATTTTGAGCATCGTCTTCCAGCACAAATATTGCTGCATCCTTCCATATAGCGCTTTGAGATAAGTGTTCTAAGAATTCCCCCACAGCCTGGTCGTTATCCGCAACGTGAGCGAATGGAGTGTATGCTCCTTTTGACAATCCGCTTGTATGGTCGTTTGGAAAATAAATAATACTTAATTGTGGAACTGCATTATTTGCAACTAATGAATCGAAATCTTTTTCCCATATCTGCTCGCGGGCAACATCCTGTATGGCAAGGTTCCAACCGGGATAAGTTCTGCAAGTATGCTTATCCAAATCGGCTAACGGCACTTTTCCATCATCAGCAAATTCTCCATAATTGCGCACACTTATATCAGCTCGCAGAGCATAGTCCCAGATAAAACCACTCCTGGGAAAAGCAATTGCCCTATTACCACCAAAATCATAGTTCCCACCCCGCCCTCCATAGTTTGTTGGCCATGTCTTTTCAACAAAATCGTTGGCGTACGCAGCCATACTCCAGTTGTGCCCGTCAGCACTAACCTCTGCATCCACATAAAAATTATCCAAAAGCACAAACTGGTCTGCTATTGCATGTTCATTGGGTGTTATCTTACTGCCAAATAATACAAGGCTTGTATCCCCATTGCCTTTAGCAATATCTCCCAGTACCTGGTCGTACGTCCTGTTTTCCTTAATAATATAGAATACATGCTTGATAGGCGAAGGATCTCCCACCTTCATAGGTATCGGATTGCCCGGTTCTCCCTGCGATTGGGTTTCTTTTTCCTTAGTATAGGGAGTATTTTCATAAACAAGTTTAGAATAAACCCCCAGTGCTGTCAAATCGGGTTCATTGAAAATGCTAAGTGTACCCTTAAACAAGCTACCTATATATTGATCACTCCTTTTTTTACTGGCTTTTTTATAGGTTGTTTCATTATTCTTGCTTACGGGTTGTGGCCCCTTAGGGTTTGGAAGTGAAGTAAATCCTTTGCCATTAGCAACCAATATTTTGTGCCCTACTGTTCTAACACATGTAGGATACCATCCCACAGGAATAAATCCTTTAGAATGGCAATTACCCGGTGTACTTACATCAAAAACTGCCAGGCAGTTATTATCTGCATTGGCAATGTACAGCGTCTTATCATTTGCACTTAATGTTACACTATTGGTTGTTGAGCCATCGGGTGCATTTGGATACAAAGCTGCATTCAATGTTTCAATAACTTTTCGTTTTTCGAGGTCGATCACTGAAACAGAATTATCTACAGCATTTGCTACAAACAGGTATTTGCCATTTTTTGTAAAGCAAATATCATTAGGATTTCTGCCCACCTTTATTGAATCTGCTATTGTCTGATCTTTGGTATCGTAGATCAGTATCTTATCACCCCCCCAAAGAGATATATACAGTAACTTATGATCGGGAGATAGCAAACAAGTATATGCCTCTGCACCAAGGGGTACTTGTTTGATTATTTTTTTGGAAGCCAGATCTATTACGTACAGGGAATTGTTTTCTTTGGTTACTACATACATTCTGTCTTTATATAGGTCTATACCTGCCGGAGAAATTTTTTCAGGCCATTTCCTCCCAAGCACAATGCTGTCTGCCAGTATAAGCGAGTCATTTTTTATTTCGTATTTAAAAATGCTATTCGCGTTGCCTTCAGAAGCATATACATAATGCTCATCACTACTGAACTTTAATCCCAGCCAGCTTGCAGGAATTACAGTATTGCAAAGAACTTTTTCCTTTTTTACATCTATTAACTGTATGGTTTGTTCGCTTACTCCATTATTTGTAACTGCAACATATTTTCCGGATGGCGACACAGCAATATTCAGTGGTAAATCGCCCAACGGTAACGAACAGCCTACTGGTGTTAAAGCCCATCCATTTGGCAATATGATTCTATGCTCAGCTAATGAGTCTCCTACTTTTTTCCAATCAGTCTGAGCAAAAAGTAATAGTGGAAAGAAGCTGTAACAGAGAAGCAATAGAGTTTTTTTCATAACCTCGAGTTCTGACAGTGAAGTTACTCTGTTGCAAAACAATATTGTGTAGCTGCCGGTTTTAAATAATTATTACGTTTCACCTAAAAAAAAGAGATCCCACCAATTATGGTGGGATCTCTATCATTTAATTTCAGCTATTTAACTCTTATGCATTTTCAAGTACTATTGGTGCAGCAGCTAATATTTCATCATTAGCCTGTGAAGCATATTTATCGAAATTCTTAACGAATAGCTGAGCTAATTCGCTGGCCTTCTTATCATAAGCTTCTTTATCTGCCCATGTATTGCGAGGTACCAATACTTCAGCTGGCACATTAGGGCAAGATTTAGGAATCAATACTCCGAATACCGGATGTGGTTCATAATCTACATTATTAAGCTCACCCTTCATTGCTGCAGTAATCATAGCGCGTGTGTAGTTCAACTTCATACGATGACCAACTCCACAAGGACCACCACTCCAGCCGGTATTTACCAGCCATACATTCACATCAGCGTCTTCTTCCAGTTTTTTACCCAGTAATTCAGCATATTTGGTAGGATGCAATGGCAGGAACACGCGACCAAAGCAAGCTGAGAAAGCAGGTTGTGGTTCTGTAACACCAACTTCTGTACCGGCAACTTTTGCAGTATAGCCGCTGATATAGTGATACATTGCCTGGCCTTTTGTTAGCCTGGCTATCGGAGGAAGTACACCGAATGCATCACAAGTAAGGAAGAATATATTTTTAGGAGCGCCGCCATAAGATGGTTCCTTTGCATTTTCTATATAATCAATCGGATAAGCAGCACGGGTATTCTCAGTAATGCTTGCGTCATGATAATCCACTTTGTTAGTGCCTGGATGGAATTTTATATTTTCCAGTATTGTTCCAGGTTTGATAGCGCGATATATCTGAGGTTCTTTTTCTTCACTCAGATCTATACATTTTGCGTAACAACCACCTTCAAAGTTGAAAACAGTATTTTTGGACCAGCCGTGTTCATCATCACCAATCAATGCACGTTCTGGGTCGGCGCTAAGGGTTGTTTTACCTGTACCGCTCAAGCCAAAGAATAAGGCTACATCGCCATCTTTGCCTTCATTTGCAGAACAATGCATGCTTAATACATTGTGTTCATGCGGCATCAGGAAGTTAAGCACTCCAAAAATACCTTTCTTTATTTCTCCTGTATAAGCTGAACCGCCTATCAGGACTACTTTTTTTGTAAAGTTTACGATAGTAAAGTTTCCCTGGCGAGTACCGTCTACCGCAGGGTCTGCCTGGAATCCGGGAGCTTGCAGGATAAGCCAATCTGGATTTTGCGTTTGGATTTCTTCTTCAGTAGGACGGAGGAAAAGATCGTTGCAGAACAGGTTTGCCCAAGGCATTTCGTTTATTACTCGAATATTTAGACGGAAAGCAGGATCTCCACAAGCATAAGAATCACGAACCCAAACTTCTTTGCCATCCAGGTATTTGCACACTTTGTTGTACAGTTTGTCAAATACGTCCGGAGAAATGGGGATGTTTATATCACCCCAATCTACACTGTTTTCAGTGTAAGAGTCTTTTACGGTAAATTTGTCTTTAGGAGAGCGACCGGTAAATTTTCCGGTACTTACGCATAATGCCCCAGTGTCGTTCAAAACGCCCTGGCCCAGTTCCAATGTTTTGTTTACAAGTTCTTCTGATGAAAGGTTCCAGTGAGCAATAGATACATTCAGCCCCATCTTAGCCAGACTGGCGGATGGGTTTTTCTTACCAAATTCCTGCATATATATATTCTTTTAAATTAGACGGCAAAAATACTACTTAATCACTTTTTGTACCATTATTTTTTGACAATAAGAATTCATTAACAGCATTGCTGGTTAACAAATATAATAAAATACACATTTAATTTATAATATTTTGATATGCTTTAAAAGGGTTCTTTTTCTGCATTGTCATTAATTCTATTGAGATAATGCACCACATTATAATGCACGGAAGAGCTTTTATGGCATAAGGCACAAATACGTTTGACTTTAGCCAACCCGGAAAAATATCAGATGGCGTGAGGCAGGTGCCAACAAGCACTACCCATAACATTACAGTACGCCAGGGTTCCCGGTTATGAACAAAATACCATATCCCTACTCCCGCTACTGCTATAATAAAAGTAGGTGACTCAGCCTTATGATTAAAAATGATCACCCATATCAGCATGGATGCCAACATCTGCATGCGGAATACGTCATCAGTATATAGCCGCCACCTCACCAATGGCAATAGGAAAATAATAACACCCAGCAACATCACAAGGTTTTTGCCTTTATTGAGCCCAAACCAGGAATGTAACCACCCCATGACGGACAATCCATAAGATGCAGCTTCATCTGCACCCAATACATGCACCCAACTTTGGTATTGAGCAATTAGTGTATGAAAAGGAGTTACAAGCAAGGGAAGTATCAGGAATATAACGGTCCATATAATTGAGTATACAATAAATTTTATCTTATCCGGATAAAACAGAAAAAGGCAAAACCCTATAGCCCCATATATCTTGATAAAAGCAGCCATCACAAGCCACAGTGTAGCCCACTGAGCTTTCCCTCTCTGAAGACAACCATATGCCGCAATCATTAGCCCTGCAAGCAACCCATTGCTTTGCGCATTCTGCATAGATGTAAGCAGTTCCAACAATACAAACCATAGCAGCAGGCTTTTATCCCTATTCTTAAACGGAAGCATCCACAGGGCAGCAAACAAAACCAGAGCATTTAATATGTTCCATAACGGAAGACCCACTATATCAGGCAGATAAGCAAATGAACCGAACAAAAGGGCAAACGTGGGGCTGTATTTATACAGATCCCATTGTTCGTCAGGGTAAAATGTATATAGATCTTTCCCACTTAATAAATGAAAATAAGATTGCCTGAAAAGCACGTAATTATTATAATCGGTGTATTCTTTACCTTCAAATATGTGGAGAATAGCAGGATTGAGCGCGATGTCATTTTTATGTCTTTCCGTCCCAGCAAGTGTGAACATGTGCTTACCCGGCGTGATCATCTGGATGCTGGCTATAATGGCGAGTGCAATATATATCACCAATA
>DATNFP010000206.1:0-11192 GCA_035606335.1 Flavipsychrobacter sp.
AACGCACAGTATAATACCTGCTTGCAAAAGTTTCGCGGGCAGCTATAGGAGAAAAGAACAGGCTAAGATCAGCGCCTTTTCTGTACTCCATCCCGGGGGCAAGTGTAAGGTATGCTGGGGCAAAAAAGTTGGACGTAGAAGTAGTATCCCATACCGGCATAGTATAATCATACCCCTTCGTAAACTGCGACCTGAAATTAAAAAGGCCTGTTAGGTAAAAATCTTTTGTGGTATCTATCCGATATCCATACTTAGATGTAAAATCTATCCTGTCGTCTGTTTTGCGTGGTACAAACGAATTGGAATAAGCATAGAACAAACCATAAGCAAGATCCAGATCATTGGTCCAGATGCTGCGATGGTAGAGCCTGGTTATATCTCCCTGGAAGATACTGCTCACAGCAAGAGAAGCTAATTCTCCCCCCGCAGACCAGTTGTGTAAAAATCCTTCATTCGCACCTAAATTAAATACACCGCTATGAGTCCATGCTACAGTGTCTTTGTTTTTGGTGTCAAGTGATTTCTTAACAATATCGGCGCCGGTCATTTGTGCTTTTGCAATAGGAGCCAGTAGCATGAGGCATGGTAATAGTAGAGTTGCTTTTTTCATCTTCCCTTTTTTAAAAATGAAAAATTATGTTTTTATGGTTATGCAAGAATACATTATTTTGGTCTATATCCCGATGCGAGTAAGAACTGTTCAGCGTCAGAATCTTTAAACAGCTCATCCATTGTGGTCTTCGGATGTTTTCCCATGTATGCTTTTACAATTTGCAGCCCTTCCCATGAGCCTATATTGCCCGGACTTTCGGCAGGCATACCGGTAGCACTGGGAGCATCATTTACATAGCGGAGCACCTTTTCCCAATTGGTTTCATAAAACAGGTTCTCGCGTACAAAGAAATTGTACACCTGTGCCTCGCTTTTGTTGCACCATTCCAATTGTCGTCCTGTATATCCAAGCCTTGTGGTATCATCAACAAAAGGAAGCACTTTGGAAAGAAAATATTGTTGCTTGCCTTTTTGTATCATCATATCAAGTAGTGTCCTTCCTTCATTAACGAAGGGATGCATATCCTGGTAAGTGGCGCTGAAAACCGCTACAGGTATATAAGATGGCCGCAGATGAGTATCCATATAGTCGGGCAACCCTACTGACCTGTAGAAAGGATATTGATCACCCAGGAACATATCAAGACCTATACCCATAATGTTATTACCCACAGTAAATGCTGCCCAGTTGTTTAGGCCAGATACCAGGTAAATGATTTTCGGTACCTGGAAATCCGGGAAGTAATATTTCATATACTGGTAGCCTTTCGTGATCTGCTCATCTACTTCTTTTGTATCAGGGAAATGTTTGGCAACAGTATCAAAAAGACCACGATAATCATGTTGGGTAAGAAAATTTTTAAGCCCATGTACTATTGCCTGGTTTGTGTCAACATAATTACTATGTATGCCAAAACCCATCAGGGTGTCGAGATAAAAATCCAGGAAATCAGGATACTTCTGTTTCAGTTGTTGTAAGCCCATAGATAACCTGTTAGTGTCCAATTGGGCCAGATCCACATCCAGCCGTCTTGTTTGCAGCGATATTTTTATATTCGATACATAGGGCAGCTTTTCACCATTGTTACAACTGCTCAATACCAATAAAGGGATGATCAGTAAAAAACAGAGCCTTTTTAAACCAAAAGAAAACTTTGACTCAGGAAAAGATTGTAACGGGAACATTAGCAAATGCTTTTAAATTTGCTAACAAAAATAGTGCGTGTGTTCGTTATTATCATATCACAGCATAAATTTGATAAACCACCTCTATGAAGAAATTATTTATACTATTGACAATAGGCATATGTATTAGCCAAATTACTTATGCACAAAAATACGACTACGATGAGACCCAACCTGTGGAACGTCCCTATGCGCCACATCCACCCGGCATAGATGTGAACAGGGTGCGCTTTGGTGCGTTTATTTCCCCTGATATATCGTGGATGCACCCAACAGCCTCACAAAGCGATGATGGCCATTATTTCGTCAGTAACAAAGGAAGCAAAATAGGCTACAACTGGGGGCTGATGGCTGAATATTTCTTTGCTCCGAATTATGGCATAGCTACAGGATTTGATCTTGCTACAAACGGAGGTAAAATAGAATCAACCTTAAATACTGCAAAGGTAGACCGTAATGCTCCCAACACCGTTTTAAGCTCTGACTTTAATTACAAGCTCCAGTTCCTGGAAATTCCATTTAATCTGAAACTGCGCTCAGACCCTCTCGGAGACCCGGTACATGGCGTAAGGATATTTGGGCAGATAGGGCTCACAACAGACATTAATATCAGCAGAAAAGCGACATTCGATATCACTTACAACGACCAGAACGGCAATTCAGCTACTTTGCAGGGAAGCAATGTAAAATTGCAGGGTGTACTGGCTGTACCGCCTATAATGCTGCAAATGAATGTAGGTGCAGGCATAGAATATCCCATAGCACAAAAATTACTATTTTATACCGGCTTGTTTTTCAATAATGGCTTTTTGCCAAGTGCTGTTAGTCCTCAAAATTTTGAAATGGGTTACGCTGGCAGCTTCACTAATGGAAATGTGCGGTTAAATAATTTTGCGTTGAGAGTGGGATTATTCTTTTAATTTCGCACCGTCATTCAACCAAAATAACGCCCGTGCAATAACTTTGTGCGGGCATTTTTTCGAAGTTTTTGTTGCAGACCCTCTTCTGAATCTTACTTTGTATGAAAATATTTCTTGCACAACAGAACTATCACATCGGAAATTTTGAAGCTAATACCAACAAGATCATAGCTGCCATACGCGAAGCAAAATCGCAAGGCGGTGAATTGATCGTTTTTTCAGAGCTTGCTGTTTGTGGCTATCCCCCAAGAGATTTTCTTGAATTCAATGATTTTATTGAACAAAGTCTTGAGTCTATAGAAAAAATAAAAAATGAAGCAGATACTATTGGTGTTTTAGTTGGCGCACCATCGCGCAATCCCAACATAGAAGGCAAAGACCTATTCAATAGTGCTTACCTGCTTTACCAGAATGAGATAAAAGGTATAGTTCATAAATCATTGTTGCCCACTTACGATATCTTTGATGAATACCGCTATTTCGAGCCTGCTTATGAGTGGAACGTGCTTGAATTTAAAGGGAAGAGATTAGCAGTAACCATTTGTGAAGATATCTGGAATATAGAAGATGACCCTCTGTATCGCTTCTGCCCAATGGATTTACTGATACAACAGCAGCCGGATGTAATGATAAACCTCAGTGCATCACCTTACGATTATGTGCATGCAGACGGGAGAAAAAGTGCAGTAAAAAAGAATGTAGCCAAATATAAGCTGCCGATGATCTACTGCAACACAGTGGGGTCACAAACAGAAATAATTTTTGATGGTGGTTCTGTAGTGATGAATGCTAAGCAGGATATTGTCTGTGAGATGCCCTACTTTGTAGAAAGTATGCAGGCTGTGCATCTCGATGAATCCTGTGAATTTAAGGAGCCTGTTGTAAGAGCGTCAGGCACTGTTCCTATTGTGCAACCGATGCCAGAAAAATTTGATGCCGAAAAAGGGATAGAAAGCATACATAACGCACTGATACTCGGTATCAGGGATTATTTTGGCAAGATGGGATTTACGAAAGCTACAGTAGCATCTTCCGGTGGGATAGATAGCGCCGTAGTGCTGGCACTTGCTTGTGAAGCAATGGGCGCTGCAAATGTCCGCGCATTATTAATGCCTTCTCAATTCTCTACGGGCCATTCGGTAAGCGATGCGGAACAGCTCTCTAAAAATCTGAATAATCAATACGACATTATTCCCATAAAAGAACTATTTAAAGGCTATACCCATGCCTTGCAGCCTGTATTCAATAACCTGCCATTCAGTGTTGCTGAGGAAAATCTGCAGTCACGCATACGTGGCACATTGGTGATGGCATTGTGTAATAAATTTAATTCCATCCTGCTCAATACATCTAATAAAAGCGAACTGGCCACAGGCTACGGAACTCTATATGGAGATATGGCAGGAGGACTAAGCGTGCTTGGCGACTTATACAAATTACAGGTATATGCTCTAGCCAGATACCTGAACAGGGACAAAGAGATCATCCCTCAAAACATTATAGACAAAGCCCCAAGCGCCGAGCTACGCCCCGACCAAAAAGACACAGACAGCCTACCAGAATATTCTGTACTCGACCCGATCTTATATCAATACATAGAACGCCGCCAAGGGCCAAAAGAAATAATTGCAATGGGCAGCGATGAAACTCTTGTAAGCAAAATATTAAAGCTGGTAAATACCAACGAATACAAACGCAACCAGTTCTGCCCTATTATTCGTGTATCCCCAAAAGCATTTGGTATTGGGAGACGAGTGCCTATTGTGGGGAAATATTTGGGATAAATATAAAAATAAAGGGCGGTTATTACCGCCCCCGATCTATTAAATATTGAACTAATATCTAAAAACTATTTTAAAGTAACGGTAACATTTCCGGAAACTGTGCTCCATGTGTAATTAACTGACACCCCACAGGTATTCATGTAAGTGTAGGAAGAACCGGGATCAAGACAAGTGCTAATGCCAACAAAATTAGTAACAGGAAATGAGCTTGGATTATCGCTTGCGGCAAAATCTAGCCATCCTGTAGGAACACCTCCTCCATACCAAGTAACACTAGAAACACTGGCATAAGTCGTGCTCGAATGAGGATTAATCTGATACGAAATAGGCGTCGGTGAAGCTGGGCTACAAACGCTAACATTGTAACCTCTAAAAGCATAATACACAATACATGATGTATTATTGTTAATTGTCAGAGACTGAGCATTTGTGCAAAAATTTGCAATAACCAGTAATGAAATTAAAAATAGCTTTTTCATTTTCTTATCTTTTTAAATGTGAATAATACTTCTAATCTATACATTATTCTATACAAGTTTTGAGCTATCCATCGAAATGTCGGTTTGATCCGACAAAATGCTTGTTTCATCCGACGAATGGAAATAATCTTTTACTAAAACTTTGAAAATATTGAAACCTATAAATACCCAGGGACACAAACGCAACCAGTTCTGCCCTATAATTCGTGTATCTCCAAAAGCATTTGGCATTGGGAGACGAGTGCCTATTGTGGGGAAGTATTTAGGGTAGGTATATTGAGTAAAACTATAAATATCTATTTATAGTTTCACTCAATATATAAAAAAACTAAAAATGCAAATAGAAAGTGATATTATAAGATGCATCAGTTGACATTTCTAATGTAGCACCAGGACAATTCACAACTGAAGTTATTTTATTTTGGATAGCACCACCACTTTGACAAATGAGATTATGCTCAACGCCGAGTGCAGGCCCACTTGAATTAAAAGCGTTAGCCATATCAATTTGCGCTGGTGTTGTTCCGTAAGACCAAGTAAGAGACGAATAATTATAAACATGTGTACCAGGAAGGATAGTAAATGCCGCTGAATTACTACTAGTAATAGCACCGCCGGGACATGAGCTCGGTGGGCAGCAAGGACCGACAAGGGAAGCTTCACCAGGCCAATCAGCAAATAAGCGGCCAGGTATCGCAGGGCATCCAGTAGTATTATTTACAGTAATAGTTTGTGCATTTGCAGCACCATAACTTGCAATTAGCAAGCCAATTAATAAAAGCTTTTTCATTTTCTTATCTTTTTAAATGTGAATAATATTTCTAAGCTATACATTCTTTTATAAAGATTTTGAGCTATCCATCGAAATGCCTGTTTGGTTCAACGAAATGCTTGTTTCATCCAACGAACTGCATTTTTATTACCATTAAAACAAAAATGCCCACGAAAATCGTGAGCATTTTTTACCTAAGATTAATTTTAAAATTATCGTATTAAAGTCAATGTGCCTTTGAAAGTTTGCAAAGAACCATCAGGGAATCCAACACGGATCAGGTAACTATAGTCGCCAATATCCTGCGGAACACCGTTCCAGGTACCATCCCAGCCCCTGTTGTCTTCGCTTTTATACACTTCCTGTCCCCAGCGGTTGAATACTCTGAATTCTACGATCTTCTCAATAGTTAAATTAGAGACGCGGAACACATCGTTCTTGCCATCTCCATTAGGAGAGAACGCGGATGGAACATTTACTGCTCCATGATAGTTGATGGAAATATTTACTGAATCACTTGAAGAGCAACCATCCTGGCCAACACCTGTAACCACATATTTCATAGGCTGCTGAGGTGTAGCAACAGGATTTACAATATTTGGGTTATTGAGCGCTGTAGCAGGCCACCAGCTGTAAGTGGTAGCTCCTATAGCGTATAACTGAACACTGGAACCTATTATTATTGTAGTATCATGATTTACGATCTTTACCTGCGGGATCGGCTTGATATCTATTTCTGCCGTAAGGGTATCACTACAGCTAACACTGTCTGATACAACTACCTGGTATGTTGTGGTATCGGTAGGTGTCGCTATCGGGTTGGCACATTTAGCGCAGCTAAGTGATGTAGCGGGTTGGTAGCCGTTTTGATACCATTGATACTTAAATCCACCTTTAGCTACAAATTGTACTTTACCACCGGCACACAAAGAAGTATCTATGGGAGCCACGGTAAAGTTATGTATTGGTACATACAGGCTCACAGAATCATGCACCAGGCACTGGTTCTTACCCTCTGTGTATACATAGTATTTAGTGGTCTTTGGCACATAAGCTACAGGATTGGCAACTGTGGAATCCGACAAATAAGTGCCCGGAGTCCATGTAAAATGGAACTCAGAATCCTGTGGAGCCGGACAGAATCCAAAGGTCATTATAGGACGCTGAGTATATGTCCCATCGTTTGTACCACCACCGGCACCAGTACACATATCTCCAAAACTATAATTATATTTACCTATCATTGAAGTATATGGCGTATGCGTATCTGTAGTAAACATTTCCACAAAGTGTTCATCCGGACTACCATAGCAAAATTGCACAACTAAATTTTGTGTAGTATCCCAATTATACGTCGTCAAATTAAATGGACATAAAACCGGACTCCCTGGAGTAAATGTTATTGGGCCAGTTGCTGCATATACAGGTGTAAGTCCAACATTTACATAATCTGAGGCATTATTAAAAGAAGACTTATTTGTACAACCAATAGAAATTGTAAAACTATCAACATAGTTTTCACCTGTATAGTTAACACTAGCCGGGTCAATATAAAAATCAAGTTCTCTTAGAGTTCCTGACGTTAAACCAGCAGCCATTAGCTCAGGTGCCGTAATAAGCATTTGAGAAAGCATTTGTGGCTCATAAAACGGAGGCCCATAGCTTCCCGGAGCGGTACTACTACCAAATACATTTGCAGTCTGCGGGTTGACACAGCTTACAGGATTATCGGTGCCACAAGCAAGATTTAATAGCTTTTTAGGTCCATGCCCTACTGCATCCAATTGGAAATATCCGGGGCGACACAATATCTGGCTCGTCGGTATTGTTGTTACAGAGTTAGAGTTATCAACAGTTATGTGAGTAGTATCTGTTCCCACACAATTAGGATCAGTGGCAGATGCTACCTGTACCACATAGTTTTGATTATTGGTTAAACCTGAAGATGTTGGATCAGAGATAGTTGTACTATTCAGATCTGTAGATGGTGACCATTTATAAGTGAATGTGGCCGGAGAGCAAGCTCCAAATTCAGTTTCAGGACGGGCTGGAGCATTCTGTTCACCAGCATCATTGTATTGATTCGACGCACCACATCCACTTGTAACAGTACCAACGCCAGGATAATTGAACAATAACCAATAGCTGCTATTATAAGGAGTGCTTACAACATATACGTCAGCACTATTATCACTGTAGTCCCCTGATCTGTATCTGTTAGCATAACAAACTTCTACTACTATGTTTGAAACGCCATCCCAATAATAAGGAGTAGGAAAGTTAAATGTATGCCAGCCTTTGCTGTTTATCACCTCATAGCTACTGCTATATACAGTAGATAAAGGATAATAGTTAAACTTGGTACTGCTCAACTGCTGATCCGCAGTACAAGCCATACCGATCTGATAATTCAAAAATGAATCTCTTGATGTAGTAGCTGTATAAGAAGCCACATTGAATGCTATAGAGGTCAGGTTCCCTGCATGAATTCCCGCATTTATCAAATCGGAAGCATAATAAAGTATCTGCAGTCTTCCTCCTCCCTGTACTTCTGGCCAGTCTAAAAAAGGAGTTGGTCGGTAATTGGGATAGTTGGAACGCTGACTTATAGATAACGTCTTCCCCTGATCTATATTTACTACTGTTCCGGAACATGTGCTGGTGGATAATCCGCAGGCTTGTGTGGAGGCATTAACGCTTAGGTTAATGCTACCCTGCGGGCATATTGTCGCGTTTTCTGGGATTATGTGCACAATAGGCGCTACACCTTTTATAGTCACAGTAGTGCTGTCTTTATATTTACAGCCATTTACATCAGTTACATACAGGAAATACTTTGTTGTAACAAGCGGCGTGGCTGTTGGATTTTTTATTGAAGAATCACTCAAGGTCGCCGCAGGCGTCCATGCACGTGAAGCATCGGTTTTTCCAGGTACCACAGTGTACGAAAGCGTAGTAGACTGATTAGCACATATTGTGGCCGGAGTAGGTACGCTTATACTAATAGGATTGTCACGGCTCACAACAATGGTATCAGCTTGCGAACATGCTATGGGCAGAACACTAGTGTTTACCGTTACTATATATTTATATATCCCTGGTCCAGCCCATGTAGTAGTCGGGCTATCTATATTGGGGTTGCTCAAATTCAATGGGAATCCACCCAATGAGTCAGTCCATGTATAGCTGGTACCCGGAGGGCCAACAACATACAACTGAGTAGGCAAAGAGGTAGGACCACAATAAGCAAAGCTATCAGGTGAATAAATAGAAGATAATACTTTTATAATTACGGTAGAATAGCTCTTTTGTACGACAGGGTCAGAGCTGCTCAAACAGCTTGAATCAGAAGCTGTAAATACAACCGTATGAATTCCTATATCAGAACCGGTAGGTGTCCAGCTAAAGGTACCACTCACACTTGCTGTGGCGCTACCTATTGTACTAAAAGACGATCCCGGAATAGCGGTTTTATTATCAGAACTCATGTATAATTTGAACAAAGAAGAAACAGTGTCCACCGCATTGATATTAAATTTCAATAAAGTGCCGGGGCAAACATCAATTGTATCATATCCTTCCAGATTTCCACCTACCATACTTTGAGGAGTAGTATCTATAGTGGGTGGTGGATATGGTGCAGTACAAGTTATAACACTATAATTTACTTCCCTGTCATTATAAGAAAGTTGTGCCCCTGAGTAATAATCATAACTATAAGTACGGAAACCTACGAGGTAATGACCGGGAGTACTTGAGTTAAATGTAGCCTGTCCTGTACCAGGATTTACTAAGTAAGGATCACTTGCAATGGCATTTACAGGATGGTTAAGGTCAAACCCAACATTGTAGACACCAGCATTTCCATAGTTAGCAGGAGTACCTGTAGAATAGTATAAACGATTATTAAAAGTAGCGAGAGAATCCGCACTACCATCAGGATCATAAGGACCAGTCGGATAAACAACATGCTGATTAGCACATAAATAGGCCGGCAAAGCAGGGTAAGCATATCTTGGAGTACTGGCATTATAACGTGCCTGATTATTTATTAAAGCGATCAAGGCAGGTTCATGATAGGATGTAACTGAAGGGTCAAGATCATCATAGTTAGTACGATTATTAGATGTGTTCCATATAAAAACCCAATCTGAACATGCTTTGGGCACAGACATAGTATCTGAGTAAGTCGTTACCGTATAGCCAGGATAAGTAGCACTTGCAGAATTACAGCTATTCAGGCTTGAATATGCAGGACAAAGCTGATCTACAGTATCTGTAGTACCGGGGTATAAAGTTACTTGTATATACTTCGGAGCATAACAAGTATTTGATGTAACATTTACGGTTTCCGTTTTTGCAGGTACGGAGGATGTGGATGGCGTACACAAAGTGTATACCACCAAATTCACCCTGTACTTTAAAATACTGGGACTTGTGCCGATATAATCAACATATAAATCCGCCGCCGCATAACCTGAGCTAAACTGGGCAAATCCTTTGTTAGCATCCAGTAAGGACAAAAGCAATACTAAAAAAGTTGTAATGGTTATTGATCTAGATTTTAAGAGCATGTTTGTCTCTTTGAATTTTTATTAAAAAACTTGTTTATCCGACTTAACTAACAAATGTCATTATCTTAACAATGTAATGTTACCTTGTTTGTAAAACCTCTTACCCCTGAAAGTATATGCTTCTACGACATATACATATACGCCCATGGGCTGTGGCTGTCCATTGAAGGTGCCATCCCATCCCTGGTTAATGTCTGAGGTTTCGAACATTTTTTGACCCCACCTGTCGTATATAACAAAACTCTTCAGAGTTGCTTCTCCTGTATGTACTACCTTCAACAAGTTGTTGGGTCCATTACCCGGGCTAAAGGCATTAGGAACATTGATGTACGAATCTAATGATACATATACTTCCATTGAATCTTTAGCTTTACAACCACCTTCTGTTGCGCCATTTACTATATATCTTGTGTTCACATCAGGTGTTGCCACAGGATTGGATATTGTATCGGAGCTTAGGCCCAACGGCGGGAACCAGCTAAAATATAAACAGTTGCCACCTGGGTCCATTTGATAAGACTCACCGGGGTAAATGGTAACAGAATCAGGCAGATCAATTACGGCTCCTGCTTTAACTGCTACAGAAACTGATACTGTATCAAGACAACCATCAACATTAACTCCATATACTGTATAGGTCGAAGAAATTAAAGGATACGCTTTGGTAGTCAAAGTATTTGTATCGGTAAGGAAAGCCCCGGGGCTCCAGAGCACATGGGCTATTGAGTCTCCGCTCACATGAAGATGAGCTGTATCTCCCGGACAGATCGATGTGTCGGCCGAGCCCTTCAGGAAGCTTACGGAGAATACCGTGATATGCAAACTGTCCTTGCCTTTACATCCATCAGGTGTCGATACCGTAAAGGTCATCTCTGTTGTCTTGGTACCTGTAAATATTGCATTTTCCAGTGTCGGATTGTTTACTG
>DATNFP010000207.1:0-26714 GCA_035606335.1 Flavipsychrobacter sp.
CAGTATTTCACTCCCGTTTACTATTTGCATGTTGCTTCTCAAAAATTTTACACCATTTATTATTATAGCTGCCGGCTTGCGAGGTGTAGGGCCATCTATCTTGTCAAAATAATAATCCTCCGTGGCAGTAATGGGCTTGGCGCTGAATATCACATCTTTCCGACTGATGAGGGTGTCCATGAAACGCTCATAGCTACCATCGTCTTCGAACATTTTCTTTCCTGTCTGCGCCGTTGATGGCGCAGGAGTGTTTATGGACACAAGCCGTCGAACAGGCATACCCATGGCAGTATCTCCCTGTGACAACTGCCCAAGGCAACAGATAGAAGAAAGCAAAAGGAACGAAGTAAATAGAATGCGTGCTTGCAATAGCGAGCAAGTTTCGTGAGTTGTAATTTTTGTCAATTCTTGCAATTTTCTCATGCTCAGGCTGCAAAGCTACATCTTAGTCTCCATCCGAAGAAGTCTTTCGTGACGCAGCAAGAGCGTAGGATCCTAATGGACAGCCCCCGAGACTGGGCTTTATTTTATACTCCAGGCAAATGTACCGCGCTGCGAAAGAAGTCTATTTGCTTTTTCTAAATCATTTGTCGGTACAAAGCAGGATTTTAATAGAACCGTTGATGGCGTTGGAAGAATAGATGCTTCTAAGAAAAACGCTATACAACATATATTTAAGCCTTTGTTGGCGAATTGGGATTAGATTCCAAAATCAAGAAAGACCGCAAATTATGGATTTACGAGTACCAAATATTTAAATTAAAAGACCTGGCCATTTATTTATGAGCATTTGCGAGCTGGTCTGGTTTTTTCCTTTTGCCGCTGCTTTTAAGTTAACGGCAGGCTGCATCATATTATTTACTTATTATAAAACAAGCAGGTATGGGAACGCTTGAATACCTCAAACCAAATACCCGATTAGCATTTCAATGAATCCAAAAACGTCAAAAAAGGAATCAAGTGTTCGATTGCAGTCCCTGTCTCTCCGCTGAGGGGGATAATTTTCCAATTATCCCCCTTTCGTCAATTATAAGTAGCTTTCTTTAATTATCAGCATTGCCGTTAAATGTACACTTGAAGGTCACCTTAAAATACGATTTTCCGGTCTGAGTGCCCACGAAGTAATTACTATACTTACAATAAGTAAAGGAATTATTGCCATTAATACATTATCACCCGAGCTAAAGCGGGAGACAGCCGCACCGCTAAGGTCAAAAGTCATACCGGCATATGCCCATTCCTTCAGGCGTTTAAAGCCCGGAATCAGAATGGTTATTGCTCCCAAAATTTTCCATGTGCCTAATAAATTGAGAAAATAAGCCGGGTATCCCAGATGAGCCATATCCTGAGCGATATGTGGGCTATGGATAAGATTTAAAACACCCGGTATGATGAAGGCAATTGCAGCAATAATAGTTGCCATCCAATAAAAAGAATGAGTTTTGTTTGTTGTTGTCATATGATTTGTTGCTTTATTTTCAGTTATCAGAGCCCGTTATTCTTTTTCATTAAGTCACCCGTCATTTTATTTGACATTGCACCGGGAACCAATGCATTCATAATCCGAAATTTTCTACCAGGCATCACGCTTACGCGATTAGCACTTAATGCTATGAGCGCTTCAGTAACACATTGCTTAACTGTAATAGGTTTCATTGGCATCGTATCTTTATTAAAACCAAGCAAAGGAATTATCGGAGTATCGGTAGGAGTGGTTATTAATACTGTAATATTTATCCCCGATTCCTTAAATTCATAATGAAGTGATTTTCCTAAACTTAGCAAAAGAGCTTTGCTGCAGGCCATACTTGCCATAAATGGAACACCATCAGTTGCCCCCATTGCTCCGGTTAGTAGTACTCCGCCTTGGCCTCGTTTGGTAAACCGCCGACCGAAGTGATGTGTTAAGCTGAAGTGTGACAAGGCATTTAATTGAACAAATTGTTTTTGCTGCTTTTCCTCAAACGACAAAAACTTTCCCGGCTTTCCTGTGCCCGCATTAGAGATCAAGAGACCAATATTTAGGCTGATAGTGGCTTCCTTAATTTTTTCTATTGCACTTTCTTCTGCCAGGTCGGCTTCAACAATTCTGTATTCGATGTTACATTGCCTGGCAAGCTGTTTCCCTATGTCTTCAAGAAGCAAATGTCTTCGGGCAACTAATACTAAATTAAAACCAGATGCAGCAAGCTGATGTGCAAATTCTTTTCCTATGCCTGAAGAAGCACCTGTTATGATAGCCCACGGCCCAAATTTATTTTTGTCGATTATATTTTTCATTTTAAACGTTATTTTTTTGAGATTATAACTTGAGTAATATTTTCTTTGATTGTTTTTCAATCATGCTTTGTGCAAATGATGGGAAAAAGCGATGCAGATAATAAAGCATATTTGCCATGCCGGGACGAATCTCATAAGTATCCCTTTTTAATCCCTTAATTGTTAGAACTGCTAATTTCTCCGGAGACATTTTTTGGCCACTATTTTCTATGCCGACAATTTTCTCAACATCTATTGCCATTTGAGTTTCAATAGCCGCAGGCAATACCTCGAATACCTTTATACTTGTTCCTTGCAATTGTTGCCTAATAGATATCGAATAAGAATGTAGCGCGGCTTTTGTTGCGTTATATATTGGTGCAGCGGACATAGGCACAAAAGCAAGCGCTGAAGAAACATTTAAAATGAAACTTTTGCTTTGACTTAAAAGATGCGGAATGAGTGATTGAGTTAATTGTATGGTTCCAAATACATTGGTAAGTATTTCTATTTTCTGTTCATGTATACTTACAGTTTTTTTCTGAACATTCCACATCTTCATTATACCTGCATTATTGATCAGAAAATTTAAATCAGGATATTTTTTTTGAACTTCTTCTGTAAAAGACTTAACAGATCCCTCATTAGAGATATCGGCCTGAATGATTTCCAAAGCAGGAAGTATTCTCTTTGCCTGTCTAAGTTTTTCAAAATCTCTTCCACAGATGATAATTTTATTGTTGTGCTTCAGAAGCTCGACAGCTAAAGCAAACCCGATTCCCGAACCACCTCCGGTTATTAAAATAGTGTTATTGGTTAAATTCACCTCGCTATATTTGGAAGCAAAGGTCCGGGCTATTTTAGCTCTTTATTTGACTAAAAACGTCATTCTATTGAATAATTGCGTTAAAAGTAATCAAGCCACTGTAAGTGAGGATCTATATATTGAAGGTGTTTTGTGATATGCCGTTTTAAACGATCTTGAAAAATGAGCGACGTCGTTAAAGCCTGTCTGAAATGCAATTTCGCTAATTGTTAGCGAACTTATGGCAAGCAATTCCGTTGCTCTTTCCAATCGTTTTGCTTTAATGTAATTTGCCGGCGTATCATTAAACATGTCTTGAAAGGTCCGGTTGAAAGTTGATACGCTTAATTGGGCTAAATTTGCCAGATCGCTAATGGATAAATTCGAAAACAGGTGATTGCTAACCACTTCCTTTACACTCAAATTACGAGGAGTAAATAAATCTGAAAATAAGCTCGTAATTGTTTCCGAATTTTTGCTCTGCACAAGTAGTAGCATCAATTCTTTAATTTTTAATCTTAGCAGTTCATCACTGACTAGTTGAGGATTATCGAAATAAAACTGCAAGCTCTCCACAAATTTTTTGATGATGTCGCTTGAAGCAACTTTTCGAATAAATGACTTATCGTTAGCAGGTTTGACAAATGAAGGGATTTCCTGTGAATATATTTCACGAAGTATATCCGGATAAAGATGAAATACTAAAATTTCATACTTTTCGCTGGTACTGTATTTCAGCAGATCGGCAAAATAGCTACCGCATTTCAGCAATACGGACTCTCCATCTTCTACTAATTCCTGTTCTTGTGCTGAGTTTATTTTAGCCTTACCCTCTAAAAAATAAATAAAGCATGCTTCATTTTGAAAGTTAGTTATAAACTTAAAAGGGGCTTGAATGACAATTTTTTCAATAAGGCTCTTCCCGCTGAAATCGAATTTCTGATGATTTAATATCATGCCTCTATTTCCTTTTTTTAACCTTTGCCGATGTGTCCAACAAAAGCTATGTGTTTACTGATGCGTTGCCGTTTTTAGAGATGCCACGCTTGGAGGTACACTGGTACTTTCGTCTGTATGGATATGAAGTTAATTTATTTGCACGGTTTTTTCCCAGAAAAAATAAATAAGTGATACGGGTATAAACAAAAGGTTTAGCCAGGCGGAATATTCCCCTAACTTTAATATTGTTTATTTCACAGTGTTATAGAGCGGGATGATAAATGATAGAGGGGATACTTTGAAGTATCCCCTTTTACAAACCATGAAAAATATCATCACAGATTTTTACTTTTTAAGTACGCATTAATGAATGCACGCTTTGATAATTTTCTCTGTGTATATCGGTTTTGAGTAGTGTTGGCAGTTGATAAAACTTTGCCATGTTGCCTTGGCATATTTTGTATTTTCATTTTTCTTAGTTGAGCATTGAATTGTTGAATGTTGATTGAATCCTTCCCTGCGAATACCGCCCCCATTTTAGTGCTTCTACCTTTGGGTATTGATTCAAGTTTCGGCATATTGGGTAGAATGATTTTCCCAGTTAAGGCTTGATATAATTCCTTTTTCTCCTTGTCGTTCAATTTGCCTATTCTTAAAGACATAAGCGAATCGTCTTTTGTTTCATATTCCTTGTTTGCCGAGCTGTTATTGTTATACATCCATTTGAATTTGTCTTTGAATTTCGCTTCGTCCATAAATTTGTCTACTTTTCGAAGGTCGCCGAATCCTTTAAAGTTAATGTGAGCAGTCCATTTCAAAGTAATATCGCCAACGAAAATCCCGTCACTGTAATCGTTGTCGAAATTAAATGCAAACACAACCCCTCCATTTATTATCTGCTTTGTCCAACGTTCTCTTCTGGGATCATTGTCATCTGTAATTCCGTTCCAATTTGTAATGTGTACATTTCCGTCGTCTATTGAAACATTATCGCGGGCATCTGCCGGATAGGTGCTCAGCCTTCCGGCATAGTAGTATGGCAGTTCCGGAATAAGGACACTAAGTCGCCTGTAGCCAGCATTTTCTGTGCTCGTCCCACACCATCCTTCGTCGCCCTTATTCCTTATAAAGAAGCTCCACGTATCGTTTATCGCTAAAGTACCATCCTGATTTGTGGAGAATTGCTCATTGGTCAAAATAAACATACCAAACACAGGGTGCAATTCTGCGGTCCATGTATTGCTGTGATCATGGCCTATATCAATACCTGCCATGCCCATAACAATAGTTAATTTATCATTTACCATGGCCTTTGCTGCAGCGAATGGAACATCTGTCGGAGGCAAGTCGCCAGCAGCAACCTCATCGCCAACATTAACGGCATTGTGAAAACTGTTCCACCAGATGTTATAGTCGTCATCTACCGGGTCTGGAAACTCATCGCTATCAAATTCAAGTGCTAGAAATTGATTCATTGGATCCGGATCATCGCTTCCCATATACAAAGATGAGTCGGGTGTTTGAATATAAAAGTTATAATCATCATCAGTCCAAGGGGAAGAATGGTCTTCAAAGTTTACAATTCCAACCTCGGTTACAGGAAACCAATTCATATGACCGCCGTGCCCGCTAAATAAATCGGTACAAAATATTTGGCCATTGTTAAAATGAAGGTATTGGCTCGTACAGGTTGGACTGCTTCTCCAGTCGTCAAGATTGTCACTCAAAGGACATTGATCCTTTGTCCATGGTGGTTTACCATTTACTAATTTGTATTGCCAGTTTGGGTTTATGGGGAATAGATTATAATCCAGTTCTGATTGAGTGGTAAGCTGGTTGTTTGCAACGATATCCATCGGTTTATATGTCGGAGGATTGCAACCGGTAAAAAAAAGAGTAAAAAAAACCAGTGGTAATAATATAATAAGAATTTGATGTTTCATGGTAGTAGTTTTTAGTATTAAAATGAATAACCCGGTTTAGTGGAATATATGAAATTAAATATTTTTATTATATTTTAATACTATTGTTGGAAATATCATTGGGATCCTTGTAGCTCTAATCCAAAACTCAGCGGGTCTTTAAGCCATCTATGGACTTATTTTAATAAGCCAATTACGCCGATAGACTTTTTTATAATTCTAATCACGGTTAATCTTACACAACTGTCACGGATATTGGATACAAAGGAAAAATACTTTCCAAAAACGGTCTACCATTTTTCTAATATCATTGATATTAGTAAGTAAAAGGGTTATCCCGGAGAACCGAAAACATCAGAAACGGGTAGTGTCTCTCAAACTGATACACTACCCAGAAATAGGCTTCTGAGTGTATTAAATTATTTTTTGTAAATTAACGATCCTTTTATAAAACACCTGAGACAATTAATATATAATAATTTAGTGCAAAAAAGTGATGGTCAAAATACTACTGGTAGAGGATAATATTTTAATACAAAAAACAGTACAACTTAAATTAAAAAAAGAAGGTTTTGAGGTAATATGCTGTAATGACGGCAAGGACGGCCTTGAAAAACTATCAAGTGAATTGCCAGATGTTGTATTAACAGATATGATGCTGCCATATGTTTCAGGTCTTGAAATAGTAAGTGCAGTAAAAACAATAAAAGAGAAAGAGATTAAGGTAATTGTATTTTCTACAATGGGACAGGAGAATATTATTGAGGAGGCTTTTAAATTGGGTGCTGATGATTATGTAACGAAGCCATTTAGCCTGACAGAACTTACAATCAGAATAAGGAAACAGCTTAAATAGAGATATAAAAGTACTTATAGATAAAGATGGTGCTACTTACATTTAGTAAAAAGAGCTTTTTTCATTTTATACAACCCTCTCATTTATATATTGCCACGTTGGCATTTCTTGCTGTTACCTTTTTAATGGTTTTAGCTTTATATACTTATCTGTACATACAGAAGAGAAGATTTTTTCGCAATAAATTAATGACCCAGGCCCTTGACGATTGCATAGGTGCATTACTTATAGAAAGAACTCAGGATGATCTGGAAAAAAATGTTACACCCCAGTTATTAAAATATCTTAAGAAGCCAATTAGCAGGCAGCTTGCCATAGACCAACTCATAAATACCAGAAAAAACATATCGGGCGAGGCTATAAATAACGTTATCTGGCTTTATAATTACCTTAACCTGAAAGAGGATTCTTTAAAGAAATTTCAGAGCAACGTTTGGTATAAAAAGGCCAGAGGAATATATGAGCTATATATGATGAACCAAAGAGATATGCTCTTAAAAATATTTAAACGGACTAATAGCCAAAACGAATATATACGAATGGAGGCACAAATTGCAATCATTGGCTTTTCGGGATTTGAGGGGCTTGTATTCTTAAATACATTAACATATTCGTTAACTGAATGGCACCAAATAAAATTGCTGGAACAATTAAGCACCTTCAACCAGGTACATTTAGAAAAATTGCCCAAATGGCTACAATCATCTAATAAATCGGTTGTGATGTTTGCTCTCAAACTGGCTGATGTTTATCAGCAAATATTTGTACACGATGAGGTGACAGAATGTCTTAAAGATGAAAATGAAAAAATAAGGCTGCAAGCCATAAAAACATTAAGCCGGATAGCAGTAGATAATACTCCTCAAATTCTACAAGACCAGTATGATAATGAAGAATATGCAACCAAGCTGGAGATATTAAGGCAGTTGGCAATTATTGGTAGTGAGGAAGATATTCCGTTTTTATTGGAAAAGCTGAATGAATCGGATGATAACCTGAAACTAGAGGCAACAAGAGCAATAATGAAATGCAGCAGCAATGGAGAAGAGATAGTAGAGAAGAAAATAGAGAATGATAATATACCTGTATCTATCCTGAAACAGGTAAAATATGAACAAGTAAGATGAACTTTTCAGATATAGTTTTTGACATACTCACCTATGGTATATTCTTGTATTCGGTAGTGCTATTACTGTTTTATGTATTTATAGGACTATATTCCATAGGCGAAACAAACAATTATTTACACAGAAATATTTTTACGGATTATCGGTTGTTAGCGGCTTCTATACACATTCCTTCTGTAAGTATATTGGCTCCTGCATATAACGAAGGTGCTACGATTATTGAAAATGTAAAATCATTGTTATCTCTTTATTATAATAACCTGGAAGTGGTAATAATAAACGATGGCAGTAAAGATGATTCATTGCAAAAATTGATTGACCGCTATGAACTGGAAAAAGTAGACTACCATGTACAATATAAAATACCGACAAAAGAAATAAAGGGAATATATAAAAGCAAAAGTCCCATTTACAGAAAACTGGTTGTAGTAGACAAAGTGAATGGCGGGAAAGCGGATGCGCTCAATGTAGGCATCAACGTTTCTTCTAACGACTATATAGTATGTATAGATGTAGATTGTATCCTTGAACAAGATGCTATATTGAAAATGATAAAACCATTTCTGGAAGAAACAGATGCCAGGATTATTGCTACAGGAGGGGTTATCCGTATAGCCAATTCATGCGAAATAGTAGATGGAAGACTTATAAAAGTACACTTGCCCGGAAATTATTGGGCCCGAATGCAATCACTGGAGTATATACGTGCTTTCATATTGGGCCGTATGGCATGGGCAAGGCTAAATGGGTTATTATTAATATCAGGTGCTTTTGGCGCATTCGATAAGCGAATTGTTATCAAGTGTGGAGGCTATAATCATAATACTGTAGGTGAAGATATGGAGCTGGTTGTGCGCATGCGCAGGTATATGGAAGAAATGAAGCTGCCTTATAAGGTAGCCTATATTCCTGATCCTCTGTGTTGGACAGAAGCGCCGGAATCGACCAAGATATTGGGAAGACAAAGGAATCGCTGGACAAGAGGAACCATAGAGACTTTAAAATTGCATAAGATCATGTTCTTTAATCCCAAGTACCGCTTACTTGGGATGTTGAGTTATCCATATTGGTTGTTTTTTGAGATGCTGGCTCCGTTAATTGAATTTTTCGGTTTTATCATTTTTGTTTTAATGACTTTTTTTGGCATTATAGAATGGTCTTTATTTGTTTCCTTACTCGCATTTATTATTTCATTCGGATATATGTATTCGGCTTTTGCTGCTTTGATGGAAGTTACATCGTATAATATGTACAGGCGTAAAACCGACATGGCAAAACTATTGCTGACAGCATTGACCGAGCCATTTTTCTTTCATCCTTTTGGGGTATGGGCTGCTATTAAAGGCTATATAGATCTAATCCGGAAAAAGAAAAGTTGGGGAGAAATGACCAGAACGGGTTTTGGTACTACACAAACAAAAAGCTAATAAAAACGTATGAAGGCAAAATTATGGACACTAATTAAACAATCTGCAATAGCCTTTGTTTCAAGGCTTACAGTATTGTTTTTGCTTTATATAGTGCTGCGTTTTTTTGAGATGATATACAATATTGTACTGCATGGATATGATCATTATTTTTTTGCAGTACTGCTGTTGGGCCTTGTTAAAGACCTCTCTTTTGTCGTAATAATAACATTGCCATTGTACCTGCTATATACTATATTATATCTGCTCAATAAGAAAATTGCAAACTTAGTCTTTATAGTTATTGCTGCTTTGTTATGTGTTATACAAATAGCCCTTGTAAAATATTTTCTCACATCTTTAGTGCCTTTAGGCGGCGACCTCTGGCAATACTCGTGGAGCGATATTAAGCAGACAGTTGGGGCTGCCGGAGGCATTCCTTTATCAGCGATTATTCTTTTTATCGTATTTATTGCCCTGGTAGTATTCTTGTTTTCTGTTCTTACAAAAAGAATCCATTTTAAGGCCGGGATATCAATATTTATAATCATTCTTTTTATTATTGTAGATCGCATCGGCATTTCAGACATTGTAACAGAATGGAAACCGACAAATAACGAATATGCGAACAACCTGTCAATTGATAAGTCTGCATTTTTCTATAAGAGCAGCCTGGAGCATTTTATACCAAAGTCGCAGGATGTAGATATATACTCCGATGCTTATAGCGGAGACTATGGTGATGAAAAAAATAATATCGAAACTATTTCTATTAAATATGTAGATGAAAATAATTATCCCTTCTTACACAAAGACGAAACTCCGGACGTGCTTTCTGCTTTTCTACATCCGACGTCAGCCAAACCAAATATTGTCTTCTTATTAGTAGAGGGCTTAGGAAGAGCATTTACAAATGATGGAGCTTATTTGGGGAATTTCACACCATTTATTGACTCTTTATCCCAGCAGAGCCTTTATTGGCAAAACTTCCTGAGCGAAGGAGGACGAACATTTGCAGTACTGCCGTCGGTATTAGGTTCATTGCCTTTTGGTAAAAACGGCTTTTGTGAATTTGGAGAAAAGGCTCCAAATGATGTTAGCCTAATAAGCCTGCTAAGGTATAATGGGTATAATACTGCTTTTTATTACGGCGGTGATTCTCACTTTGACTTGATGGATGTTTTCTTAAAGAAAAATGCGATAAACCAGATAAATGATATCAACACATTTCCAGCCGGCTATATTAAGCTGCCAAGCAACCAAGGAGGGTTTAGCTGGGGGTATGGAGATAAGGAATTATTCAGACGATATTTTGAGACAAAAGGAAATACTACACAGCCCTATTTAAGTATACTACTCACTGTATCCACTCACAGCCCTTTTTTGATAAATGAGCAAGACTATTATCTCAACAGGTTTGAAAAAAGGATGACCGAATTGAACTTTAGTGATTCGAGGAAAACCTCATCCCGGGATTATAAATATCAATTAGCAAGTGTATTATATACAGATGATGCAATACGGCAATTCTTTAATGCCTATTCTAAAAGGCCTGATTTTAATAATACCATCTTTATTATAACCGGTGACCATAGGATGCCCGAAATCCCAATGATAAATAAAATAGACCGTTATCATGTACCACTAATAATATATTCTCCTCTTGCGTATCGTAAGGCAAGATTTAGTTCTGTCTCTACACATTTTGATATAACCCCCAGCCTGTTGGCCTTCCTGAAAAACCAATATCATTTGCAAGCTCCGAGCCTGGTGAGCTGGTTAGGAACCGGTTTGGATACCGGAAGAGAATTTAGAAATATCCACAGCTATCCCATCATGCAAACCAAAAACGACATTGTCGATTTTATTTCCGGTAGCTATATGATAAACGCGAAAGATTTGTATTCAATTGATCCGCAGATGAACCTGAATACTTTAAATGACGATCAGATATTTAATAGGCTGAATGGTTTATTTGATAAATTCAAGCAAAAGAATGAAAAAATCATTGAAGGAGGTAAACTAATACCGGATAGTATTTATACGCACTATCTTCCTAAATGATGCTTTTTGATTTTATCGTAATAGTCATCTAGAATTTTTGTAATTAATGGTCTGTAATAAAACCAGAAAAACTTCCTTCGATCTATATGATCAAGATGATTGTAGAACAGAAATTTAAAATATTCGGCACCTTTAAAATAGGAACTAGAGATGTCCAGTGGATTATCACTAAAATCTGCTGAAAAATAGGCAAATTGATAATCATCTCCGATGTGCATTTGGACTGCTGGGAAGGTTAGAGGAATCCCGTACTTAACAAGTTCTGCCTTTCCTGCGTTATTAAAATCTATCTGAAAATGGGATAAGATTTTATTTACGGAAGTATCTGTAGTTAATACATCGAACCAGAAGGGATAATTTATCTGCTCCGGTAAGTTATACGCTCTCGCTGCGGCTTCAGATGTAATTATTTTGGGTATTGGCTGGGTAAGATGGGTGTCTTTCTCCAGGACTACCACCTGGTCTTTATTATTTACAAAGGCTATCCCCTCTTTTGTAAATGGCCATTTGCCACCATTTTCTCTTTTATAATCATTTATCAACCATCGGGGAAGCTCTGTATTAATATTGGTGTCTAGTGATTCAAAAAACCGTCCTGTCCAACCAGTCCAATGCAGTGAGAAAAGCTGTTCAAACTTATCTCTTATGTCATCTGATGTAGGGGACCCGATACTATTAAACTCGGTAAGAATAAGCTTGTGTTTTGCTTTGATATCACTTAGAAAATTAATATCCTGCTCGCTAAGTCCTCCATATATCATCCCCGAACGTTCGGTATTGTTTTTCTGAGAAAGCCATTCGTTCCTGTATACTCCATATGCATCTGTTATGTACACCAAGTCAGCATCGTTGCTTAATTGATTGAGCTGATCATTCGAAAATCTTTCCAATCCTTTAATTCTATATTTCTCATTTGCAAAAGGGAAAAAGCCAAAATAGTCCCTGCTCACTTTGTATAGCTCAGTCTTGTTTTTCGTAAATTTTTCATGGTTAAGTATCCATGTAAGTGATACGTGTTCCTGCCCGTCAGGAGTAAGGACAGTTTTATCGATAATGGCAACTACCAATTTCTTCTTAGGTGTTAAGCACCACCATACCACCATCCATAATGGAAGCAGAATGATAATAATAACAATCAGCCAAATAATCCTTTTCTTTGTCATAAAGCGTTTTTAAAAACGTCTCTGGTAACCTGCACCTACTTGTATTTGATTCCCCTTTGTTCCCGGCCGATATTCCTGGTTTATAATAGATGCATCGAATGTTATAATGTTGAGCCGTTTTATTGTATGCATAAAATCCAATCCTGCCTTATAGGTAAGCAATTTGTAATGACTATTTAACAGGTAACTCACCGACTGGTCGTCAGGAGAAATACCCGTTCCGATGGTTAGTCCTATATAGTCATACGCCCCCCCAAAATAATAGCGCGCAAGAGCGCTATACGATTGTGAAATATATTGGTTATCGGGTGTGAGATATGTTCTTAGGCCAAATAAGCAACTTTTATAGTATTTGCCAATATAGGCAGTAAATATATCAGTAGAGCTGGTAAAATATAAATATCGCACACCGAGCTCTGCCTCAAATGCGCGCGGTAAATTGGAAAACAAAGAAAGACCTGCACGCCAGTGAGAAAAGACTCCCACATTATCTGAATACCCAACATTTACATAACTATAAAACATTCTTGAAATATGCGGATATCCTTCGAGCTCATATTGAACCCCGTTTTCTTTAAAGCGGTTTGCATAATCCACTCGCCCGGTAAATGAGCCCAATCTTGTACTTCTGGTATAATCCACCGACGCAAGATGCCATGGATCGGAAAATTGTTTATCAAAATACACATAGTCGTAGTTGATGCTCACCTTATTGAACGATATTTCGTCCCGTATTCTCGCTTGAAGAGCCCTTGCTGAGGCATCGCCATTATCTATTGATAACAATGTATCTACTATCAGCCCTGCTAATTTAAACTGGCGTAAAGCATAATATATTTTCGCCTTTCTCAGCATCAGCGCGGTTGATTTCGGAATATTGTTCAATCCCTTATCACATAGCGCCAACGCCTCAACATAATTGTCATTCCAGTATTCCATATCCACATAGCCCAGATAAGCATCCTCATATTTTGGACTTTCAGCTACCGCTATCTTAAAGCAGCTTCTTGCACTGTCGTAATTTTTACTCCATGTATATAAGCGCCCAAGAAAGATTCGTATATCAGTGTAGTTTGGGGAAATAGAAAGACCTTTTTTACAATATGCAATGGCTTTAGGATAATTATCTTCCTTAAACGCAGCATGCCTTGCCGACTGGAATAAGCCATCAGAAGTTGTTGTATCCTGGGCGCCCACAGCGCAGCAACCGAATATAATTAATATAAGAAACGAACAATATTTTACTCCTCTCTTAATGTAACGATAAATCATCATAGCAAAATAAAAATATTATACTTCATGTCTTAATAAGTACAATTCAAATAAAATTCCTCATTTCATTGAGTTTTTCCTCAATAGCAATTATCACACAGAATGACTTGCACCATTTGAAGCTACCAATATAATATAATTCGGATTTAATATCTATATAGGCACGTAATAAGTCCCACCCAATTAGTATTATATGAATAACTTCAACCTTTTATAGAAGAAGCTGGAATCACTGAATAATAGGGTTAAAAGTGGCACCAAGTGTTCGATGTACTCTTTCCTTCTTCGCAAAAATATAACCCGCACAGGGCGGGTTTTACATTTATAACTAATTACAAGAAGTGTGTGGCAGAATCATTGCTTTACGATAGACTGGCGGTGCAGTACATTACCTTTCCCGTCCTGGATCAGCAACCAATAAGTACCAGGAGTGAAACCGGATAAAGAGACGGCCTCCGTATTATTGAAAGAAGAAATGCCTTCTGTCATCATTTTCTGGCCGCTTGCATTGATGATGCTGATCACCAGAGAGCTGGTGTTGTTATTACTGTTGTCTTTTCGTTTGATGAACAAGTCATTGATCGTAGGATTGGGATAGATGGTGAAGTTGTCCTGTGCTGCTATCTTTTGTACGTCGGTGCTTTGAAGGGATTCATAATAGTAGTATTCAGTAGTAGAGGGTATTGATAAGTATGAGGTATCAGCATAATCATACCATTTTTCCTGTACCGGTTCATTGTCTGCATCATAGCTGAATACGATCATCTGGCCCTCCTGAGATACCCAGCCCATGGCCGGGTCCCAATTTTTGACATAGCAGGTATCCACCATACCCAACGCGTCCAGGTGATACTGCTTGTTTGTGTATTGCGGAGCGCCGCCTGTGAAATTGGTATATTCTATAAACGTAGTGGGGTAGCTAATGCCACTGGTGTAGGCGAAAGTATCCGCGATGGTATAGCCACCAAAAATACCCGTTACTGCAGTGAGCAACTGGTTGGAGCTATTGTAAGTATAGATACTACCCAACAGGTTGAACCATGTCCCGAATCCTATATATTCATATGTATTCGTTTCGATCACATTTCCGGATGAGTCATAGGCATAATCATTTTTTCCCGAAAGCTGCCATACGCCGGACGAGTCTTTTCTTAACATGCTGTCTGCCAGCAGACGGCCTGATACATCATACATAAAAAACCTTTTGACGGCACTGTCCCAGGTCGTTCCATTTGGATAAAACCAGTAGCTGGCTGCTATATTATTTTTCGGATCAAAAGTGTTGAGATACTTCCCGGTGCTGACTGTATCATGAAATAGATCAATGTAAGTTATCAGGTTATTATTTACATCGTAATTACTGAATGTCTTTTCATACAAATTTAGGACATGGGCCTTTTGTATCCAGAGAATAGCAGTATCGCAATATATCTGTGGCGAAAGAAAATGACCACCATCCTGATTGTACATAGGATTGCCTGTATATGGATTTACAAAGAAATCATACTCCAGGTTCAGGTAATCGAATGTAGATCCCCGTTTGTTACTGTAAGTTAATAAGATGCTGTCTGTAAGTGTACTCGTACTGTCGTATGTACTGGCCCCGATAACTCGTTCTTCAGGGGCCGTACCTCTGCTGGCCAGGTTAGAAGGCATCAGGGATTGGAGTACCTGATGACGCGATTGTAACAAATTGTGTGCTTGCTGGACTGGGTCTGAGCTTTGGGCAGAAGCTGCTGAGGCAGCAACGGCCATCAATAAGATAAGCGCTTTTTTCATAAATAAGGTTTTGAAAGATAGATGAATAAATCCCCGCGCTTCTTGGGTGCAAATCACATAAAGCTCATATATTTTTCTTTATATGTAGTAGCGACTAATGTAGTGATATAATTTTTGAGTTTCAATTTAGAATTTTAAACCCTTTCTCTTTAAAGTTTTTTGTGTAGTAGTTTTTTTTTAGGTGAACCAAGAGGTCGGCAATTAGCGTATTGAGTGGTTGTTTTTTCAGCTAAATTTTTATTTTCCAACGTTTCAAAAAAAAGAAAGCAATGGTATCAAGTTTTCGATTGTAGTCCAGTCTCAGCAAAAACGGAAGGTGCACCTAAAATGCACCTTCCAAATTTTTAAGACAATTCACTTGAATATTGTTCCTCAGGTATATGCATCACTTCTATAAATGCATTTTTGGATTGCTAAGGATAGCGTACTTAAAAATGATAATGTGCCAGGGTGATTTAGGTATGAATAGTAAGTACTGCTGTAGGACCACTTACATATTGCCAGATAGCTTCCCATTGGCATACACCAGTAACACCTCCACCACCTCCTGCATCCGGAGTGTATGGCGTTATGCTACAAGGAGGGGTGTTGTCTCCAATGGTAATAGTAGGTGTAAAAGACCCAATTATAGTCGCTTGTACAGCAATAATATCTGTGCACCCAGTACATAAAGCGGATGCGTTGTAAGTAACGGGTGGTGCGCCACAGGGCGGAACAGGAACACGAACAGGTGGTCTAAAGGTGCAACCAGCTAGCACAATAAAATTTAGTGAAGTAACAATTGGACAACATGTTACTCCGGGACCATTATATATGCTAACAGTTACACTTGATTGGGCTGCCGCAATTAAGGTCAAACTGGCAAAAATAATTGACATTGCAATTTTTTTCATAAGAATTAAGTTTTAAAAGTTGAGTAAATAAAAATGATACATTAATATTTTTCTGTTTTCCTACGCTATTCTTTATAAAGAATATTTTATCCAGATTTGCATTTCCACCATTAAGTGACTGGAAAATTCTTTTATTTTTTTGGCCCGTCTCTACTCTTCATGATTATTTGATTTTTTATGCATGAATAATGAAAGTACTTTTCTCTATAAGAACAAGTTATCATACTTGTATCCGACATCTTATATAGCTTTTACGAACGGTAGTTTATATCCCTGAGTTGTAGGAATTATTTGATGAAGGATATTTTTTAAGGATAGAATTACTTTTCTCAATTAAGCAGGATACGCCCCCCTATCGATTTAATCGAAATAAAATCTATATATTCATTCTGGAAACCAATGTTTTATCTATCGCATGAAACTTTCTCTAAGTTATTTCTTCTCTCTCCTGTTTATATTTATTGGTTTCTCAGCAATCTCAAGAGGTCAGCTTATAAACACTTTTAATTACAATATTGATAATGGGTTGCCGTCGAATTATGTATACAGTGTATTAACCGATCACCTTGGCTATTTATGGATAGCTACAGAAAAAGGGGCGGTAAAATACAATGGATATGAATTTAAGGTCTTCAATCAATCGGATGGCGTTTTAAATGAAGATATTTGGGAGCTCTGCGAAGATAAGCAAGGGAGAATGTGGCTCAGTAATATTTCGGATGAAATAGGGTATGTCTATAACAATAAATATTATAAGGCTTTTGCGAAAAGAATTAATCATACTGTATATCCCAGGGATACACGTCCCATTGGTAATGGAGTTGTTTTTTATACCGGCGGAGATAGTACATTAACTATCTACCTCGCAAGCAATAATACTTTCATCAAGTACAACCTTTCAAAGTTGTTTCAAAATATATTTCATAAGCCTGTAGCAGTCACCGCTATTATTGACGAAAATGGACATCCTGTAATTAATTGTGATAACAGCTTCTATAAACTGTCAATGCAAAATGCAATACCTAAAATAGAATTTCTATGCAAACCTAAAGATCCCTTCCCTCAGCAAATGCATAACAATTCTTATTGCTTGGTAAATAATCATCTTATTTCTTATGCAACAGCTGTAAAATCAAATATTCTTTTTGTTATTAACTTAAATAATGGCACTATTCAGAGAGTAAGTCTCGAAAACCTGTCTTTACATGAGGATATCAACTATATTTCTTTTGACATTTATGGTGATAGACATTTATATTTCATTGCTGATAACAACCTGTTTGAATATAGATGTGATGATAATGGGCTTAAATTAGTAAACACACTTAAAATAAAACATATAATAGGTAGCCAGAGTGCCAAAGTCAGTTCTTTTCATAAAGATCCATTTTGGAATAATTGCATAACTACAACTACCAATGGTTTATGGTTGAGGGCCACAGACATTAACCATTTTAAAAAAAATAAAAATATCGACCTTGAAGATTACGTATGTATAGGCAAGTTGAAAGATAGCCTTTCTTTCTGGTGGAACAGCGCAAAGAATATAGTAATAAAAGTCAATGGGAATGGCGAATTACAGTATTATAGGAATATTAACCTGCGAAACATCTTTAGCATCGTTCCTTATTCAGGAGATACATTTTTAGTTAATGACGTCTTTAGTTATTTTCTAAATAGCAGAACTGGCAAATTAGTAAAGGAAAATAGAAAAGACATAGATGTCCACTTAATGATACCGGATAGTTTAGGGTCTTATTATGCTACAACACCAGCTGAATTCATTAAGGTCAATAAAAATGATGATATAACTATGTTAGACGTGGATAGATACAATGATCTTATTTACGATTCTTTACGACAAAAATGTTTGGCATATAATTCTGACAGAGTTTGTATTCATACAAAAAATACCAACACAATTATTCAGAAGGAAGGATTATCCAACTTTGGCATAACACAGATAGAAAAGATAATTGTGGATAATAAATATGGTAATTTCTTTTTTAAAGGGGGCAATATTATTACTATTTACGACTGGGAAAAAAATACTTATAAAGAACTTTTTAAAAATTTTGATCTTAAAGAATCATCGCTGATGATCCATAATAACATCCTTATCGTAGCCGGGAGAATGGGTGTTTTATTCAGTAAAATTCTCGGTCGGGATAATATTTCAGCACCATTGTTTTACCCCAACCTGAAAAATCAGAATTTTAATTTTGTGTACGACTGTATAGTATTAGGTAAAAAATTATTGCTGAATACTGATAATGGTACTTACACAGTAAACATGCCTGACGATAATGAAATTCTAAATGCCCGAACAGACAGTATTCTATATCATTATAAATTTGTCATCACTAATAAGGACACATCATATAATTTCAACTCAGGTGATACAGTCAGAATAGATCAAAAAGATCAAAGACTTTTGTTTGATGTAATTAACCCGTATGGCAACGGGCGCGCTAAATATATTTATAAGTTATCAGCCGATACCGTATGGCATGATTTGAATGCCGATGAGCTTACTCTCCCCTTTTCATTAAAGCCAGGTAAATACCATGATCTTATACTAAAAGCGTATGATAATGTATGGGAAAGCAACCCGACTTTATTACATATTTATATCCGGCCATATTGGTACCAAACAGTAGCCGGTCGCCGATCTATAGAAATTGGAACATTATTGCTGATCGCACTACTTCTTTTAATTGCGATAATAATAACCAGAAGATCAGTTTTTAAAACTATGCAAAAAAGAAATCAGAGGATGGAATTAGAGTTAAAATCCATTTATGCCCAGTTAAATCCGCACTTTGTTTTCAATACATTAAACTCTGCTTTAAATTTAATTTCTAAAGAAAAACTAGAGGACGCGCAGCTATACATTTCAAAATTTGCAAAATTATTACGGTCTTATTTAAATTCATCAAGAAACAGGTTCACAACGCTGTCGGAGGAATTGAATAACATCAGAAATTATATCGACATCCAGCAAACAAGATTTGCTGACCTTTTTACTTACGAAATTATTGTAAGCGATAATATCCCTAATCCAGATAAAATAGTTATTCCATCATTACTATTACAACCGATTGTAGAAAATGCAATAAATCATGGCTTGCTCCCAAAAGAAACAGGTGGTCTTTTAAAAATAATCGTCGATGCAGAAACAAGCAATGAAATAATCTGCATAATAGATGATAATGGTATTGGCCGGAAAAAATCGGCGTTGAATAAAGGAACTGGCTTAAATGAATCTCACGGGACTAATTTAGTAAGCGGACTCATTGACATTATCAATAAATATGAAAAAATTAAAATAGAAATTCGTTATTTTGATAAAGAGGAGCCTCTGACCGGGACAATAGTTCAGTTAAAATTCAAGTATAGGGATTATGGGAAAATATAAAGCGATTATCATTGACGATGAACCTTTAGCAGTTGAGTTATTAACAAAACATATAAACATACTTAAAAAAGATATTGAGATATTAAGCATTTACACTTCGTGGTCGAAAGCGATAGAAGGTTTACGAACAGAAATAGAGAACTGTGATATTTTGTTCATGGATATTTCCATCAATGGTAAGAATGGAATTGATCTTTTGAAAATTTTTCCTGACATCAAAAGTGAGATCATTTTTATTACAGCATATTCCGATTTTGCTGTAAATGCGATCAAATTCTCTCCTTGCGGTTATGTATTGAAGCCGATAGACGATGTGGAGCTCGCCCTTACATTAAATAAGGCAATAACACGTATAAATGCCAGGCGAATTGAAAAACAGGATTTAGAAACCTACCCATTAGAAAGAGTAGGTATTTTTAATAACAAGGGAATAGATTATGTTGACGTAAAGGATATTATTTATTTTGAGAGCATAAACCAATATACTAAAATCGCAACTGAAAAGTCTGAGTACATTAGCTCTTATCATTTAGGGAAGCTTAGCAACATTACCGATAAATATCCTTTCTTCAAGGTGCATCGCTCTTACGTTATAAATCTGAAAAATATTTTACGGTACGAAACTTCCGGTTTTGTTATCATGTCTAATAAAAAGGAAATTCCAGTATCCAGATCTCAGAGAAATTATTTCCTTAAAATTTTTGATGCAATACATTAACCTAATTTATTTACAGTACAAAACACATCGCAGCTTGCTTATAAAATCCCTTTTCCCGTTTATTATTGTAGCAGCGCATTCAGATCTTTCGTTACTCCTTCTTCATCGCTTGGCCTGGGTGAATTGTCATATGCAAAATTTCCTTGTTTGTCTATTACAAAATATGCAGGTACGCCGTCCACGCCATACAACTTTGCTACCGGCGATTTCCATGTTCCCGGACTGCAGGCGTTGATGCCTTCCACATTCAGTTTCTCCATAGCTTGCTTCCAAGCATTCTGATCTTCGTCTATAGACACATACAAAAAGACTACTTTCTTATCTTTAAACTTATCATGCAACACCTTGGAATGTGACATCTCCGATCTGCAAGGACCACACCAGCTGGCCCAGAAGTCCAGGTACACTACTTGTCCTTTTAGATCGGATAACTTCATCTTTTTACCTTCCATAGTAGTGAATTCAAAATCAGGTGCCGGTTGCCCTACGCCCAATCTCTTCTTTTGCTCCAGTATAGCATCTATGTCCTTTGTATATGAACTGTTAGGATAATTTCTTTTATAGTCTTCCACACTTTTTTTAAACTCAGGATACTTGGTATATTTCGCCTTCATATATAATAGATTTCCCTCGTGAAATGTCAACGACTTAGGGCTCATATGTGCTTTGTCATATGAGGCTACTATATCTTCAAAATCTGCACTTAGTTTATTTGGACTATCTAACGCAGCAAGCACCTTCATTGTGCCTATGCCTTCCAGGTACAACTGGTATTCCAACATATCCAGAAGCTTATCGTTAAAGTCTAATGGAACATCTGCTATCACAGGAAAATCTTCTTTTTTATAAGTTATTGAGTAACTACCGGTTTTCATTACCTCGTGAAATCCAGGATATTTTAACAACGCATTATAATGCCTGTATTTCATCAACTCTTGCCAGTAATTTACAAAGCCTGCGGGCAGACTCCTTCTATGCTGCTGAAGAAAGTCTTCATCTCTTTCATCCATTTTTTTCAGACTCTGCTCAAATTCAGCTGAATCCTTTAAAAACATGCCTTGTTGATGCAATGCCATTTCATAGCCACCTATGCCATTTGCAGATACTAAATACGCTGCCATAAAGTTATTTACATCGGCCCCTTTCCCCGTATAATGCAATGAGCTGTCAAAATTAGCTGCATCCAGTTTCACTCCTATATCATCACCTGGTGATAAGAATAAGGTAGTCTCCTGGTCACCATGGATCAGGGTTACATTAGTATACTTATTTTGCAGAGGGAAGTCGATGACAAAAGAGCCATCAGCACGCAGTACAGTGCTAAAGGTTTTAGGCTTATATACAATGTCTATCCCAGAAAATTGTACTGAAACGCTATCGCTTAATCTGTGCGTAATGTTGCCATGCATCTTGGTATTATTCTGTGCCTGTCCGGTGAAACCCAAATTGAGAGAGAAAAAAAGGGCAAGAACTTTTTTCATTTATAAAGGTTTAGTGGTTGAGAATATTTATATGTTATAGAATTGTATGAAGATATAAAATCTAAATCTTTTTTGCAATACGCTAGATGGTCCTAAAAAATATCCACAAGGATAAGCATGTCTAACAACTCTCATGCCATACTTATATAATTTTTTTTGTAAAAATTATTATTATCTTTGCAACTAAGATATTTAGTAAATAAGACATAAAATGGATACTGAAGTAATCAGACGAATAAGAAAATTGAACCAGCAATATGCTTATACCTCCATTCAAATGCACGAGGCTGTCGGCAGAAAGGCAGGGCTTTCAGGAACTGACCATAAATACTTGGGATTTTTAATGCAGAATGGACAGATGACGGCAGGTGAGCTTTCAAATTTAACGGGACTTACAACGGGCGCGATTACAGGTTTAATAGACAGATTTGAAAAGAAAAGGCTGGTTAAAAGACAATTTGCTGAAGACGACAGACGGAAGGTTATTATTGAACCAAATACTAAAAATATAATGGCACTATTAGAGCCACTTTATAAAGAATTTCGAAGCAAGTCAGAAAAACTTACTGCTTCATTTTCAGACAAGGAAATCAAAATCATTGAAACCTACTTTTTGAAAGCAATTGACATAATGAATGAAACTACAAATAAACTCAACGACAAATAATAGCAGAAAAAGGGAAAACATCGAATATGATCAATAAAAGTTCATTTGTATTTAGTTTTCAAGAGCTTGACAAGACAAAACTTGCATTGGTTGGAGGCAAAGGCGCCAACCTGGGGGAACTTTCCAAGATTGAGGGCATACATGTACCCAAGGGTTTTTGCATTACCACGCAAGCCTATAAAGAAATTATTGAAAATAGCGAAGAGATAAATTCACTGTTGGATCAGCTAAGCATTCTAAAAGCAAATAATAGAAAAGGTATTAGTGAAATCTGTGCAGAAATCCGAAAGGTGATTGAAGAAATAGCTATTCCGAAAGGCATCGATAATGAGATCACCCAACATCTTGAACAACTTGGTGAAAAAAATGCTTTTGCTGTACGTTCAAGTGCGACGGCAGAAGACCTTCCGACTGCTTCGTTTGCAGGACAGCAGGACACATATCTGAATATCATCGGCAAAAAAGATATCCTAAGATATATCAGCAAATGCTGGGCGTCACTGTTTACTGATAGAGCTGTAATATATCGCATTCAAAACGGCTTCGACCACCGTAAAGTTTACCTGGCTGTGATTGTTCAGAAGATGGTCTTTCCGCAGGCGGCAGGTATTTTATTTACCGCTGATCCTGTTACTTCTAACAGGAAGGTGTTATCCATCGATGCCAGTTTTGGACTTGGCGAGGCTTTAGTTTCCGGGATAGTAAATGCGGATAATTATAAAGTGCATGAGGGCAAGATTATAGATAAGAGCATATCTACCAAAAAGCTAGCCATTTATACCCTAAAAGATGGTGGCACCAAAAAACAGGAAATTGCGTCTGAAAAACAAAATAGGCAAGCGCTGACGGATGGGCAGATTTTGCAGCTTGAGCACATAGGTAGAAAGATCGAACAACATTTTGGCTGCCCGCAAGACATCGAATGGTGCCTGGCTGATGATACATTTTATATTGTCCAGAGCCGGCCTATCACTACTTTATATCCTGTCCCTGAAGCAAATGATCAGAAGAATCATGTTTATATATCTGTAGGCCATCAGCAAATGATGACTGACCCGATGAAGCCGCTGGGAATATCTATGTGGCAGTTAATAGCAGCCAGGCCAATGTATAAAGCTGGTGGGAGACTGTTTGTTGATGTTACACAACAACTGGTTTCACCTGCCGGCAGAGAAACCTTATTAAATAACATGGGACAACATGACCCGCTTATTAAGGATGCACTTATGACCATAGTAGAGCGGAAAGATTTTATAAAATTGTTATCAAATGATGATAAAGATCTAGGACCAAGTGAGAGTAATAAAGGTATATCTCCTTTGAGTCCTAAGGCACAAATCGAAAACGATCCCCGAATTGTTTTTGATTTAATTAAGAGTAGCGAAACATCTATAGAAGAGTTAAAGCACAATATCAAAACAAAATCAGGGGTAGATTTGTTTGATTTTATTCTGCAAGACAGCAAACAATCTAGTAAGAGCCGATTGGAGTCGCGAAATATGGATGTGATCATGGCTATTATAAATGCTTCATCATGGATCAATGAAAAAATGAAGGAATGGCTGGGTGAAAAGAACGTAGCAGATACACTTTCTCAGTCTGTACCAAACAATATCACTTCGGAAATGGGGCTGGCGCTCCTGGATGTCGCAGATGTAATTCGTCCTTACCATGAGATTATTGAGTACTTGCTGCATACAAAAGATGATAATTTCCTGGAGGAGCTGGTTCAATTTAATGGAGGAAAAGAAGTCCTGGGCGCTATCAATGCTTATCTAAAAAAATATGGAATGCGATGTGCGGGGGAAATAGATATTACGAAACCTCGATGGAGTGAAAAACCTATTACACTTGTTCCTATGATCCTTAGTAACATCAAAAACCATACACCAAATGCCGGCAAGAGGAAATTCGAGCAAGGGTTACAGGAAGCTTTGAAAAAAGAACAAGAGCTATTAGAGCACCTGAAGCAATTGCCGGATGGTGAACAAAAGGCCATAGAAACAAAACGAATGATTGACTGCCTCAGAAATTTTACGGGTTATCGTGAGTATCCCAAATACAGCATTATTAGTCGCTACTTTGTTTACAGGCTGGCTTTATTGAAAGAAGCCAAACAACTCGTACAAACCAATGTTATTCATGAAATAGAAGATATCTACTATCTCACTTTTGAAGAATTTCGTGAAGTTGTACGTACAAATAAGCTTGATCACCAGATTATCAGCAAGCGAAAAGACGATCACAAATTCTTTGAAAAGCTAACTCCACCACGTGTTATCACTTCTGATGGTGAGATCGTTACGGGTAAGTATAATCTAGAAAATCTCCCGGCCAACGCCATTGTAGGCCTGGCTGTTTCTTCTGGGGTTGTGGAGGGGCGAGCTCGTGTTATCTTAAACATGGAAGATGCTAACCTGGAAGATGGAGATATATTAATCACCACATTTACTGACCCTAGCTGGACACCCTTGTTTGTATCCATAAAAGGCCTGGTCACAGAAGTGGGGGGATTGATGACTCATGGAGCAGTTATAGCACGTGAATATGGCCTACCTGCAGTTATCGGAGTGGAGAATGCTACCACGCTGATCAAAGACGGGCAAAGAATCAGGGTGAACGGGACTGATGGATATGTAGAAATACTATAACTTGAGATGTTTTTATTAGTCAGAAAAGTAAGTAGAGATGAGTAAAACTAATCTGGTCCGGTTTATTCAGAACATATTTCCAATAAGTGATAGCAAGGCTAAACAAATAGCCGATAAATATGTTCAAAAGAGCATTCCCAAAAATGATTTCATATTAACGGAGGGCCACATTTGCAGTGCATCTCATGTTATTGAATCGGGATTTTTAAGAGGTTTTATATATGACGTTGACGGAAATGATGTGACCATTTCATTTTATTCTAAAGACACTTCGGCTTACGACATTTTTTCATTTTTCAAACAAGTAAGATCTACAGAAAACATCCAGGCATTGACGGATTGCGAAACGTGGTATATGAGTTATGAAACTATGCAGGAAAGTTTTCATGCCATACCGGAATTTCGCGAATTCGGGCGATTAAATTTAATAAATAATTACGGCGCCCTTAAAGAAAGAATGCTATCCATGATCCAGGAAACTGCAGAGCAGCGTTATGTCAATTTAATCAATTCCAACCCGGAGATCCTTCAAATTGCTCCATTAAAAAACATTGCTTCTTATCTTGGCATTACTGATAGTTCGTTAAGCCGGATAAGAAAAGAATTTGCTAAAAAGTAGTCCTTCAATTCACTTCTTGCCATTTGGCAAGCATTCCAGAAGAATTATAAATTTCCTTTGTGCAATAAAAGATGCATAAAGAAAATGAAAAAGTACATATCCAATATGCCGGCCTGGTTAACAATTCTACTCACGGCAAGTTTTATTCTTAGCTTTTTACTAATCGCAAATCCGGCTAAACAAGCGGCGCTTATTTCAGGGATAGCAAAAGAAAAATCAAGAAATATTCAACTTGGAGTTTTTGCTTTTTTTGTATCCTGGCTCATATATGCTTCGGTTCTTTCGTTAAAGGGCGTATTTGACGTTAATTCCCTGCCACCGAGAGTAATTGTTTTTACCACCATCCCGCTATTTGTTTTTTTGTTTGCAATTATTGGCAGCACTCGTTTGTACAAAAGATTACTTCAGTCAGCTCCGTTAGAGTCTTTGATCCGCATCCATATATTCAGGTTTGAGGGAGTTTTATTTATCATATTGTTTTTATACCATTTACTTCCTGTAAAATTCGCACTTTCAGCCGGACTGGGAGATATGCTCACTGCACTTTTTGCTATACCTGTAGCCAGAGCAGTTTCGCAAAAGAAATCATGGAGCATAAAAGCAGTGTACGCCTGGAATATTTTTGGAATACTCGATATAGTCTCCCTGATGACTTTAGCGACTATAGCAGCCGGT
>DATNFP010000208.1:0-32861 GCA_035606335.1 Flavipsychrobacter sp.
TATCTTATGAATCTAAGAAGACTGGCATTAATAATCACTATTTTATCCACTATTTCGTGCCCGCTTTTTGCGCAAACAGATCCTGCTGCATCAACTACGCAAACGGTGTCTGGAACTGCGCCCAAAACTCAGATCGGAAGAGTACTGGGAAAATTGGTTGATGCACAAAAAAAACCCGTTTCATATGCCACTGTTACCCTGCTTAGAACAGATTCCTCAGTTGTAAATGGTGATCTTACAAAAGACGATGGCTCCTTTTCTATTTCTCCTACTGGTACCGGAAATTTTATATTGAAGATTGACGCCATAGGCATGAAATCAAAAAGTGTCCCGGTTGCAGTCACAGCAGATGCGCCTATAAAAGATATAGGAAGTATTACAGTGGGAGCAGGTACAACCAATCTCAAAGGTGTAACCGTAGTAGGAGAAAAACCACTGATGCAGATGAGCGTGGATAAAAAGGTATTTAATGTAGAACAGAATATCACAACAGCAGGTGGTAGTGCTACGGATGTATTATCCAACGTTCCTTCAGTATCTGTGGATGTAGATGGTAATGTGAGCTTGAGAAATAACTCAAATGTTACAGTATTAATAGATGGCAAGCCTTCTACATTGTTAGGTACAGACCAGGCGTCTGCATTGCAAAGCTTGCCTGCTTCCAGTATAGAAAGTGTAGAGGTGATAACAAATCCGTCTGCTAAATATGATGCCCAGGGTACTACCGGTATCATTAATATCATTACAAAAAAGAATACAAAATTTGGTATTAATGGTAATGTTACCTTAGGCGCTGCTACAGGCGATAAATATAATGGTGCTTTAGGGTTGAGCGTAAAAAAAGGGAAATGGAATGTTTATCTGAACAGTAGTTTTCGATTAAATGATAACTATAACAATACAACCAGCGACAGGTACAATCATATAAGCTATGTGGATGCTCATGGCAATCCTGTTAGTAATGATAGCTCTTATCATACTTATGAACACGCACAACGACATTTTGATGGTTCATTTAATTCTGTTGGGGCTACTTATAATTTCAATAAGAACAGCTCTATCACTCTCACCCAGAATGTAAATATCATGAGCTTCGGCTATGTGGATAGTTCCAACTATCTGTCATATGGCTCTCATGATGAAACATCAGGATTATCTACATTACAAAGAAGGTTTTCTAGTGCAGGCGGTGGCCCTCAATCATATTCTTCCGCTTTAGACTACACAACTAAGTTTAAAAAAGAAGGAGAAGAGCTAAATGTTGATGCTACCTATGCATTCACTAACTATACGCGCACACTAAACTTTTTAACAGGTATCAATAGCCCTTCAGGCTATGATGGGCCAATTTATGAAAGCGCGCCCGCGACAGGAGGTACTAACAGTTTTAATGCCTGGGCAGATTATACAGACCCGCTGTTTACAAAAAATGGGAAACTTGGACTTGGATTTAAGTCACAATTCTATTCATTTACAAGCAGTAATAATCCTATTATCGATTCTCCCAATGGACAATCTTATACAGATTACTCCCTGCTGAACAAATATAACTACTCGCAACAGATACATGCCGCTTATGCAAACTGGAACGATCAGCAAGGAAAATTTACCTACCAGGCTGGGTTAAGAATGGAGTATTCTGAATATTCAGGAACAGACGAAGTGTTGAGCACTTCAAAATATACTAACTCATTCCTTAACCTATTCCCTTCAGCTTTCATATCTTATCAGTTACCTAACCAGCAAAGCATTTATCTGAATTATAGCCGCAGGACCAATAGACCATCCTTCTTCCAGCTATTGCCGTTTAAGGATGTATCAAATCCCGGACTGGTTTCCGAAGGTAACCCAGACCTGATACCCGAATTTATTCATCACGTGGAATTCAGCTATAACAAACAAACAAGCTCAGGCGCTAACTTCCTATTGAGCGCGTATTATCAATACACTCAAAACCTGATAGAAAGGATCACCTATCCCATTGACACCGGTGTATATGCTGGAAGTCTGTTCACACAACCACAGAACCTGGCGCAGGGGACTACTTATGGGTTAGAAGCAACGGGGCACATGCAGATACTACCTATTTGGGATGCAACAGTTGACCTCAACTTCTTTCAGAATGTAATAAACATTGGTAATGTAGACAGTACTATTTCCAAATACATCTCTGATCAGGCTGGCTTTAGCTGGTTTGGCAAAATAAATACAAATCTTAAACTGCCAGGCGGATTTACATTGCAGATAAATGGCAATTATGAATCACCAAAAGTAATAGCCCAGGGAACCATGAAAGAAATATGGTGGGTAGATGCTGCTCTCCGGAAAAATTTATGGAATAACAAGGCTACCATTGTCGCTAATGTATCCGATATCTTTAATACTCGCAAATACACCACACTCTATAACTTACCAACTTATGATGAAACGTACTACAGGGATAGGGAAACCCGCGTAGGTACACTAACATTCACTTATCGCTTTGGTTCAACAGGAAACAATGCTACTAAGGGACGAGGAAAGCAAAACATGAACAATAATAATAAACCACAAACACCGGAAGAAAGAGAAAATAATCTGAAGCAAGGTGATGATAATAGTGGCGACCAGGGTATGGGCGGTGGTGGTAATAGCGGTGGAAACGGAGGAAGTGGTAATAGTGGCGGAAGCAGCGGTGGCGGACCACATGGTGCCCATAGCTAAACATAAGAGTTTGATAACATTCCTTGAATTAATTTTAAATATAAACAGGTATATGGCAAACCATATAAAAGTATTACTGCTCGCTGGTTCAATGGTTTTGACGACAGGTATTGTTAATGCTCAAAGTTTCAAAAGCATTGTCAATCAGGTTGAAAACGACGTTAATAACCCTAATAAAATCAATAATAACGGGCAAAACAGCAATAGTTTTCAAAACTTAAGCAATTCAGACGTTATCGCTGCATTGAAGCAGGCGTTGCAAATAGGTGCCCAGAACTCATCCAAAAAGTTGAATGCTGTGGATGGGTATTTCGGCAATCCATTGATCAAAATTATAATGCCTCCGCAGGCAGAGAAAGTAGAAAAAACGTTGAGAGATTTAGGACTGGGCGATGTAGTAGATAAGGCAATACTCTCTATGAACCGTGCAGCAGAAGATGCAGCTATAAAAGCAGCTCCTATTTTTATTAATGCCATAGCCAGCATGAGCATTCAGGATGGCCTATCCATTTTGCGTGGTGGTAACGGAGCGGCTACCAATTATTTGAAAAGCAAAACAAGCCAGCAGCTCACCGATGCTTTTAAACCGGTGATCAGCCAGTCTTTAGATAAAGTGAATGCCACCAAGTATTGGAGCGATGTATTTAATGCTTATAATCAATTACCTACAACATTCAACAAGGTGAATCCAGACCTGACATCCTATGTTACTCAAAAGGCTTTGGATGGTTTGTTTGTTACTATTGCAAGCGAAGAAAATAAAATAAGGAATAATGCTTCGGCACGGGTTACAGACCTTTTGCAAAAAGTTTTTGGCGCACATTAATAAAAGTTTATTAACGATTGTTAATGAATAATTAGGTATATATTGCATATATAAAAACAGTATTAATTACTGCATTCTTTATAAAATGGAACAGGTTATGGCTGCGGAACCTAATCAGATGACACTCCAGGGATGGTGGGGCGAAGTTTCTTTTGTCGGTAAGGAATTATACCGGCTAAAAGAAAATGGAGAGCTTGTGTTACAGCCCTTACACGATTACAAAGAGCGAATTGTTGCCACATTCACTACTGAGAACGCCGAGACAATTTTAAAAGCGCTTAAAGATAAATTTCCTGAGATAGAGGGGAAAATGAAAGAGCTCGAAGCAGAATGGATAGCTGCCGAGGATAAGCTGAAGCTGATAGGCAAGGTAGACCGCCTTAAAGAATATTTACTCCATACAAATGCTATTGGCGATTACGACAAATTATTGCAAATAATCAATGATTGGGAAAACGCTATACAAACGCTTACAGAAGATAATTATAATGCAAAGTTGAAACTGGTGCAGCAGGCCGAAGAAGTAATAGCAAGCGATAGCTGGAAAGAAACGACCAATGTGCTTCGCGATATTACTGAACTATGGAAAAAAATAGGCTACCTGGATAAGAAAAGAAACGATGAGTTATGGAACAGGCTGGAAGAAGCGCGAAATAAATTCTTTGAACGTAAACGCACCAACCACGAAGAGCACGAAAAGGAAATGCTGCAAAACCTGGATCTAAAGATGGAATTGGTGGAAAAAGCAGAAAGCCTTGCACAGTCCGAAGATTGGAAAGAAACATCAGAAGTTTTTCGTCAGTTGATGGAGCAGTGGAAAAATACAGGCCGAACTATTCCTGAAAAGAATGAAGAATTGTGGAATCACTTCATTACTGCAAAAAATACATTTTACGATAGAAAGAAAGGACATTTTGAATCTATACAACAAGAACAGGAAGCAAACTATATAGTAAAGTTGTCTTTGGTGGAAAAGGCAGAAGCCATGAAAGACAGCACCAACTGGTCTGGAACAGCGCAGGCATTTTCAGACTTAATGGAGGAATGGAAAAATATAGGGCGGGTGCCTGCAGAAAAAGCTGATGAATTGTGGAACCGGCTGATAGCTGCCAAAGAATATTTTTTCAATGCCAAGCGGAAACATTTTGAAACATTTAAATTATCGCTCGAAGATAATTATGCTCAGAAAATGGCATTGCTGAAACGCGCCGAAGAATTAAAAAATTCTACCCGCTGGCACGAAGCTACCGATGAGATGAATGAAATGATGGTGGAATGGAAAAAGATAGGAGCAGTACCAAGAGAATTTAGCAACACTATCTGGGAGCAATTTCTGGCCGCACGTAAATATTTTTTTGAACGCAAGGACGCTAACCGCGAACGCAGAAAACAGCATGCAGAAAGACAGTTTGGGCAGCGTATCAATCAATCCAATAACTTTTTACATAGATTAGAAGATGAGCTGAAAGAGGAAGAGGACAAATTAGCTGATTTTAAAAATGGGTTGGAAAATATTACACCCGGTCGCAAAGAACATGAATTGCGCGAACATCTCAATAAGCTTATTGCGCAAACCGAAATAAGCATAAAAAGAAAGCTGGAAAAAATAGACGACGTGAAAAAGCAACTTGACGAGCTGGAAACAAAATCGCAAAAAACAAAAGGTCAAAAGGATAAAATAGAGGAGACAAAAGATACTCCGGAAGAAGATGATCAATCAAAAGATGGAGAAAGCGTTACGGAATAACACTTTCTAAATATATCAACATGCTATGCGCGATTCCCCGCTGTATAGTATCTTCACTTTCATTTTACAATTCTGGCTTTGCCGGATAATTACGGATTTAATTTAGCTACATGGCTGACAAAAAACTTTTTTTGCTGGATGCAATGGCATTGGTTTACCGTGCTTATTATGCTTTGATACGTAATCCACGTGTAACCACTAAAGGGCGGAACACCAATGCTCAATTTGGGTTTACCACTACCCTGATGGATCTGATCAATAAAGAAAAGCCAACCCATCTTGCAGTAGTTTTCGATTCATTCGCTCCTACCGAACGCCACACCGATTTTGTTGAATATAAAGCCAATCGTCAGGAAGCGCCTGAGGATCTAATATCGGCACTGCCTGATATTAAACGTATCATCAAAGCATTTAATCTTCCTTGTCTCGAAAAAGATGGATATGAGGCGGATGATATTATAGGAACACTTGCGCTTGAAGCAGCAGATATGGGCTACACAGTATATATGGTGACTCCTGATAAAGACTTCGGGCAATTGGTGCGCGACCATGTATATGTGTATAAGCCACCTTATATGGGTAATAAAGAGGAGATAATGGGAAGAGATGAGATATGCAATAAGTGGAGTATAAAACGCGTAGAGCAGGTAATAGACATATTAGGATTAATGGGTGATGCGGTCGATAACATACCTGGCATTCCGGGCATAGGGGAAAAAACGGCAGCCAAATTATTAGCAGAATATGACACACTTGAAAATGTCGTAGCTAATGCAGAAAATATAAAAGGTGCATTAGGTGAAAAAATACGCAATGGCAAAGACCTTGCGATCATGTCGAAAAAGCTTGCGACAATTATTACAAAGGTCCCTATCGCTTTTCATGAAGAAGATTTTCGTATTAAAGAGTGGAACAAAGAAGAGCTTACTGATATATTTACAGAGCTGGAATTTCGGGTTCTTGGCAAACGTTTGCTGGGAGAAGGTTTTAACCCTTATGAAAAAAATGTTCCCACCGACCTTTTTGGAAATGTGATAACACAGCGAAGTACTGTTGCAGTATCGAAAGAAACAGAGCAGGAGGTTTTAGAAATAACTGAAGCTGTTCCCGAAAATGTAAATACAGCAGCAAATACATCTCATCGCTATCACCTTATCACTGAATTGAACGAGGTAGATGAGCTGGTGAAAAAACTATTAGAACAAAAAGAAATTTCATTTGATACTGAAACAACCGGAACAGACGCTAATCTTGCCGAATTAGTAGGATTGAGCTTTGCATGGGAAAAAGGCGAGGCATACTATATTGCTGCACCTGATAACAGGGAAGCGGTAATACAACTATTAGAACATCTCCGTGTTTTGTTTGAAAAGGAGGATATTTTGTGGATAGGACAGAATATAAAGTACGATATGACCATATTGAAATGGTATGGCTTTACTTTCAAGGGGATGATATATGATACAATGGTGGCTCACTATGTTATTGAGCCTGAGGGCAAACGTGGCATGGATGTGCTAAGCGCAAAATATCTCAATTACCAACCTATTTCTATTGAGACGCTGATAGGAAAAAAAGGAAAGGGACAGCTAAATATGCGCGATGTTCCACTTGAGGATATAAAAGAATATGCTGCGGAAGATGCTGATGTGACATTGCAATTAAAGCATGCACTTGATCCTTTATTAAAAAAACAAGAAGTATCCAGGGTATTCAATGAAGTAGAAAATCCACTGATACCCGTGCTGATGGATATGGAATATGAAGGTGTGGCAATAGATGTAAACTTCCTTCAGGATTATTCAAAAGAGCTTGATCGTGATATACGCCAGTCGGAAGAAAGGGTTTACAAGCTGGCAGGAGTGAACTTTAATCTCGGCTCTCCTAAACAACTTGGTGAAGTATTATTCGAGCTGATGAAAATTGATCCTGGCGCTAAAAAAACACGCACAGGTCAATATGCCACAGGCGAGGATGTATTGCAAAAGCTGAGGAACAAACACGAAATAGTAGATGATATACTGGCATACCGGGAACTAACAAAGCTAAAAAGCACTTACGTTGATTCATTACCGCTGCTTATTAACCCGCGTACCAAAAGGGTGCATACGTCCTTTAACCAAACTGTCGCCGTAACAGGAAGACTAAGCAGTAACAACCCTAATCTGCAAAACATACCCATACGTACGGAACGTGGGCGTGAGATAAGAAAAGCTTTTATAGCCAGAGATAATGATCATTGCCTGATCTCTGCCGACTACTCCCAGATAGAACTGCGTATTGTAGCCGCAATAAGTGGCGATGAAGGAATGATACAGGCGTTTAAAGATAAAAAAGACATTCACACATCAACAGCGGCTAAAGTATATAATGTAGAAGAAAAGGATGTAACATTTGAAATGCGACGTGCGGCAAAGGCGGTAAACTTTGGGATTATCTACGGTCAATCCGCATTCGGACTGGCAGAAAATTTAAGCATCAGCCGTACGGAAGCAAAAACAATAATTGATAACTATTTCATACAATATCCTTTCATTAAAAAGTATATGGATCAAACCATCAACTTTGCGAAAGAATATACGTACGTGCAGACATTATTAGGACGTAAAAGATATTTGCGCGATATACATTCTGCCAACCCAACAGTACGTGGCTACGCAGAACGAAATGCCATCAATATGCCTATACAGGGCACTGCTGCTGATATGATAAAGCTTGCCATGATCAATACGCACCGCGAAATAATCAAGCAAAAAATGCGCACAAAGATGACATTACAAGTACATGACGAGTTGGTTTTTGATGTGCCTATCGGTGAAGTAAATGAGGCACAGCAACTGATAAAAGAATGCATGGAAGGTGCGATGCAATTACCCAACGGCGTGCCCATAAACGCAGAAACAGGTTCGGGCAGCAACTGGCTTGAAGCACATTAATAAAATAAATACTGTTAGATGGTTTTCTGCATTACTACATGAGGAATATTGACCTCCGTAAAAGTATCGCTGATAATATTGTAGTTTAATTTTTTATAAAAACCTATCGCTACTTCCCGGGCGTGCAATATTATTTCCTTGTAGCCATGCTTACGGGCTGTTTTTTCAGCTTGTTCCACCAGCATATTCCCAATGCCTTTTCGCTGATATGTGTCGGCAACTGCCATTTGCCTTAGCTTAATAATAGTATCATCTTTTGGATGCAGCATTAAGCATCCTATCACTTTATTATTATCAATTGCTATTATAATAATATCCAGCGCATCATCACTAAGATCTTCATTTTTTAATGACAGTCCGAGAGGTTTGCGCAATACTTCTTCACGCAAGTCCCACACGCCTTGATATTCCGGCGATAGTGAATCTATTTCTTTAATGAGCATGTCTGTCATTTTATTGAAGCTCAATCTGTGTAATTTGATTGCTTTTTATTTGAAACGGAACTACTGTTTCTGACTGCAACGGCAGGTTAGGATTTTTTATAAAATGCGCCTGGTACAATCCGGGTTTCAACTCAAGTTTCTGGCTTTCCGGGAAACCGCTCACACTCATTGAATAAAAATTTAAATATTCATCCCCCAGCACACAGTACAAGGATACCTTACCTATTTTATTAGTATTAGTAAACTGAATATAGCCAGGTTCTGCTATATTGATTATTGTCTGCACTTCAAAATCAAGGGATACATAATCTTCCATTTTAGGTAATGTATTTACCGTTATGTGGTAGTCTCCTGCAGGATATTCCAGTTCAGCGGAGCATTTCTGTTTCACGCTTGTTCCTCCGGCCATTGCTCTTTGGGTTACTATAGCATAGTATTCACTAACAGGCCTATTAGGATTGTCTTCATATTCAAATTTCAAGGTGCCATTGTTCACCTTTACCAATATCTTATTCTTTTTGTTTTCGTGTACCACTACATTATGCATCAGCAGGTTTGCCTTGCCTGTAACAGTAAGATCATAATTACCAACAGGTAAATGTTGTGGGTCAGGATTGCCTGAAGCATCAATCGTACGCCAGAACTGTTGTACCGTTTTTTTGCTATTTGGGTCTATTAATAATACTTGGGGTGTAGTGGAATAAAATTTACCATGCCCATCTGTAAAATATACTTCTAGAGTTGTTTCTTTAGCATCTTCTGTTTCCTCTGTAAATGTTACTTCCTTTTCAGTTTGCTTCGGTTCTTCTATTATTACTTTCGCATGTGTTTTATGAACTGTAGGTTTGTTAGGCTTTGCTGGTTTTATTACAGGTTTTGGTGGTGGAGGTACTACCGCTACTGGTTTTTCCTCTGTGATAAGAGGAAAGGTTACCACAGGTACTTTTCTAGGATCGCCTTTCGTAATTTGCGTAAGTTGAGGGTCACCATAAAATTCTGAAAATGTTCTTATTGCAGTGTAAGAATTAATGGTTTCCATATCCTCTTTAGGCAATGGCGGTGGTGGTGGTGTGACTTTCACAGTATGGGGCACATCAGCTGGAGTTTTTGTTACGGCTATAGTTTCAGGTGTAGCTACAGGCTTTACAGGTTCTACATCAGGTTGTGTATCGGTTCTTGGTATATCTACCTGTATGGTATGCCTGGTGGGTGGTGGAGGTGGTGGAGCTTGATTTGCTGCAGAGTTTGTAACAGTTTGGGTTTTTGTCACGGGCTTTATGGGAGCAGTTTCTGGTTCCTTTTTCCTTACCACAGGTTTGGGCACTTCTACAGTTGCGATAACAGGCTCCTCTTTTCTCGGGGTTTTAATTACAACAGGATTGGTCTTTGCGTATGTCAATGCAGGCCTGTACGATTCTACAATAGTTCCTACAGCCGTCGGTATATCGCCTTCCTTTGTCACTTGCAGATAATCACCAAGGCAGGCATATTCTGTTTTTAATGGTGCATAATCAACCAGGCTTACAATGTATGGCTTGAAGTATATTTTTTTAGCTATCAATGTTTTTACTATCTCACAAATATCTCCTCCGCAACTTTCTCCCCCGTCTGTTATTAATATGATGCTGTAAGAATAGTTTTGTTCATCTACAAGATCATTCTCTGCTGCTTCTTTTAATGAATAGGCAATAGGCGTAACACCCAATGGATGCAGATCTGCCAGCCGCAAAGACATCTGTGTATAATTATCCTTGCTGAACATCACTTCATTTTTCGTGTCATAGCAGTCGTTTTGAGGTACGCCGTGCTGATGTCCGAAGGCGCGAAGTGAAAATTCAACCTGGTCGTTTACCTTGTAAATACTGTCCATCAGGTTCAGGATGATCTGGTCGGCAGCTTTATAGCGTTCCTTATCCCCATACCATTTATTTACCATGCTTGCAGATTCGTCGAGCAGTATAAGGATGCGAGGTTGCTTTACATCATATACATTTTGAGCTTTCACGCTCGCAATTGAAGATATAAGCAAAATAAATATTAATAATAAACGAAAAAACCGCATGTATGGAACTTCAAAAAAAGACACAAAAGCCAAAGATTAGTAAATAAGTGCGTAAACCAAAAAGGTTATATAATTATTTTATCCTTAACGAATATAACGCATTTTAAGTTTTTATAGTGTTATAGGATCCTAAACAAACTGCTCATTATCAAATTAACTACCTTTGCCTTTTGCATTTAAATTATTATGTCAGTTCCTACTAAGGTTGTTGAGGATGTAGTGATAAAATTTGCCGGAGACAGCGGAGATGGTATGCAGCTAACGGGTAGCCAGTTTACCAATAATACCGCGCTGATAGGCAATGATCTTTCCACTTTTCCGGATTTTCCGGCCGAAATACGTGCTCCCCAGGGTACTTTGCCGGGAGTAAGCGGTTACCAATTACATTTTTCCAGCAATCGTATATATACTCCTGGTGATAATTGTGATGTGCTGGTGGCTATGAATGCTGCAGCTCTTAAGGTAAACCTGAAAGCCTTGAAACCGGGCGGTATTATTATAGCAAACACTGATGGATTTGATAATAAAAATCTGCGTCTTGCTAACTATCCTGATGGTGCAAATCCGCTGGAAAACGGCTCACTTTCTAATTACGAAGTGCACAAAATAGATGTTACCAAGCTAACACGCGAAGCGCTAAAGGATATACAACTTGGGACCAAAGAAAAAGACCGCGCAAAAAATATGTTTGTGCTGGGATTTTTATATTGGCTATACAACCGCGACCTCACAAGCACATTCTCATTTCTTCATGATAAATTCAGCAAACGACCCGAAATACTCGACAGTAATATAAAAGTATTGCAGGCGGGCTATAACTATGGGGATACCGTAGAGGCATTCAGCGCAAGATATTCCGTAGAAAAAGCCAAGCTTCCACCCGGACAATATCGTAGCATCACAGGTAATACTGCATTAGCCTATGGTCTGATAGCTGCGTCTGAAAATGCAAATCTGCCATTATTTTTAGGCTCTTATCCTATTACCCCTGCTTCTGATATTCTGCACGAGTTGGCGCGTCATAAAAATTTTGGCGTCCGCACTTTCCAGGCCGAAGATGAAATAGCAGGTATTACATCTGCCATTGGTGCGTCTTATGGGGGTAGCCTGGGCATTACTACTACTTCTGGCCCCGGTATGGCACTAAAGGCCGAAGCGATGGGTCTGGCAGTAGTATTAGAAATACCACTACTTATTATAGATATTCAGCGTGGAGGCCCATCAACAGGGTTGCCCACCAAAACAGAGCAGAGCGATTTACTGCAGGCATATTACGGCCGTAATGGCGAATGCCCCATGCCGGTGATCTCCGCAAGCACACCGAGCGATTGTTTTGATGCTGTTTACGAAGCAGTTCGGATTGCAGTACAACACATGACCCCCGTCATTTTCTTGAGTGATGGTTATATAGCCAATGGCGCAGAACCATGGCGTTTCCCAAAGAGTAGTGATTTGCCACCAATAGATGTCTCTTTCAAAAAACAGTTGGATAGCGATGAATCTACATTTCTTCCTTATAAGAGAGATAAAAATCTTGTGCGCCCATGGGCAGTGCCTGGCACCCCTGGATTGGAGCATAGAATAGGCGGATTGGAAAAAGAAGATATTACGGGTAATGTATCGTATGACCCTGATAACCATGAGCACATGGTGAAGACCCGTCAGGCCAAAGTGGATCTAATAGCAAATGATATTCCGTTGCAAACATTGGATAGCGGTCCCGAAAAAGGAGATATACTGGTGCTCGGCTGGGGCTCTACTTATGGTGCTATAAAAAGTGCTGCTGCAGAATTGCAGAATCAGGGCAAATCTGTAGCCCATGCACATTTACGGTACATGCGTCCTTTCCCCCGCAATCTTGGAGAAATATTAAATAACTACAAGCACATATTAATCCCTGAAATAAATAACGGCCAGCTTATAAAGATCATCCGCGATAAATACATGGTGGATGCAAAAGGCTATAATAAGATAAAAGGGGTACCAATCACCAGGACTGAACTGGCTAAAGTAATAGCCGAGATGCTATAAAAACAGGGATAGTCATGATTTAAGTTTGCAATGATTTTGCAATGTCTTCGCCTGCCGTTGGATTTTTAAATATGGTAAATGCTCCTGAGAATGCCATCGCCCACAAAACAAGCTCAACTGAATTATTCAAAAAGCTTCCAGTGAATTGATAGATAAAAATGAAGATGAAAACACCCATCCTATAAGGATTTCCCCAGACTTTCGTTTTTACAAAAAAGAATGCCTGCAGATAAAAACGGATCAGCAATCCAAAAATGCCAAACATCGCAAGAGTCTCTGCAACCGCATTAGGAATACGTGACACTTTTACATTGTCGCCAATGTTATTGTAAAATTTTACAATGATGCTATGCCCCATTGTTTTTATATTTCCCAATCCTATACCAAATAATAGGCTTTTGGTCTTTGCAACTTTATATGCCAGATAAAAAGCTTCAGTTGTTCTCCCCCTGGCAGAGTAATCGTCGCCATTCAATACATTTCTTATCCTCTGAAAAAGTGGATTTCCAGGTTGCACGATCACAAGGAGTGTCATTGTTCCAAAAAGTAAGAATGCTGCTATCCGGATGCGCCTTCTTGTAAGAATATCCAAACGTTTGGTATATATAAGGCATAACAAAAGTATAGTGATACCGAGACATATCCAGACACCCAACGAAAAGGATATTAATAGCGGTACCAACAGCATCAGCAGAGGCATTATCATCTTTTTCTTATTGACAAACAGATAAAACGACAAGTAATACAATGCTAAAGGAACAAGTAATAATGAATAGTAAGATGCCTCATAGGTGAACATCTTTAAGCGGACTACTCCATATATACCTTTTGATATGGGCGGCAGATACCAAAGCGCATTTTTTACAGCAGGTATAGGCAATAATAAAACTGCTATAATGCAAAAAATAAAATTGATCGTAATAAGATTTTGCATAAAGCCAACCACCAGCTCCTCATACGATTGAAATAATTTTTTTGCAGCTAACAGAAAAATAAATGTGCAAAATAATACCGCATAAGAAATAGCATAGTCTTTGGTAAAGACACCTGATAAATAATGTATGAAAGCAAATGGTATTGTGATATAAAAAAAGGGAAGGATATTATTTAATCCCTCTCTCTTAGCAACAAAAAAAAATAAAAAAGGAGTAAAAAGAATAGTATAGAGAAGGCCAGCCGGCAGAAACAGGCTATTAAAAAAGAAGTAAATAAGAATAATAAATGTAATTCTTATCCGTTCATTTTTAATGTCATTATTTATTAGGGTCAATGGATTATTCATTAGGTAAATTTTCTTAAAAATATTAAAAGCTATAATTAATTAACTCTAAATATTATTTTTAATTGCGAAATCTATAATTATTTACTATCTTTTTTATGAGTCAAACACCTTTAGATCCGGGTTTCACATTTATTGATGTTATCTATTGGATAAGAAACATCTGCTACAATGTTTTGAAAATAATTTATACCTTTTTAAGAGATGTAAAAAGGAATATTCTTCTGTTCATTTTTTGTGTAGTTCTGGTATCCTGTGTTTCTCTCTATTATCGCTATGCCCAACCAGATACTTATACGGCCTCCTTTACAATTTCCTATCGCGAAATGGTGAGGCTTGTTTACGGTAATCAGCTATATAAGCTAAATGAATTAGTGCAAAGGAAAGATTATAAGAGGGTAGGACAGTTTTTAGGAATGAGTGAGGCCGATGCATCTGATCTTATTTCGTTAAATGCCAAAAATGTACTTGGAGTTAACCTGGAAAAAGACCTTGATAATGACCGAGGACCTTTTGTAGTTACTATGGTTGTAAAAAAAGCTTCTTCTATTTATATGCTTCAGTATGGCATTCTTCACTTTTTGGAGACTAATCCCCTGACTGTAGAAAGAAGAAAAGTGCGAATGAAAGAAATAGATGATGAGTTAGCTTTTATCGACAGGCAGTTGGCAATGATGGATAGCCTTAAAATTGCATTTAATAAACATTTGCCCACTGAGATTAATGAAAAATCCGATAATAGTATCAGCAGCGTGTATAAATTTTCGTACGACCTGTACAAGAAAAGAGAGGTTTTGATAAAGGAGAAACTTATCCCTGACAATCTCCAGGTTGCTGATTCAGTCATTTCCCCACAAAACCGGAAAATATCGAATCAGCTGCTTGCAATTATTAGTGTTGCAGCCATTCTTATACTTTATTCATTTCTTGTATATCTTATCATTCCGGCATGGAAAAAAGTAAAGGAATCAGGGGAAAATAAAATGACCGCTGTTAATTAGGATATATTATCGAATTTCCTGGCACAATTCGATCAGCACATTATTGGTAGTTTTTGGGTGCAGAAAACAGACGAGTTTGTTATCGGCGCCTTTTTTAGGTTTTTCATTCAGCAATTCAAAACCCAAAGCGGATAAGCGTTTCATTTCAGCTTCAATATTTTCTACCTCAAAAGCTATATGATGAATACCTTCTCCCTTCTTTCCTATGAATTTTGCGATCGGGCTGTTTTCATTTGTCGCTTCCAGTAACTCTACTTTTGAGTCACCTGTTTGAAAAAATGCCGTATTCACACCCTCAGAAGCTACTTCTTCCATTTTATAGCACGGTGTATTTAACAATTGTTCAAATAAAGGAATGGAATTATCAAGTTCTTTTACCGCTATGCCAAGGTGCTCTATTTTTAACATTAGATAAATAATTTTTACAAATAGGAATATATAAAGCTATAATGCCCAAAGCGCGCTAAAATAGCACTTTTGATGTAACTTTGCTTAGTGTATCCCTTATAGGATTCAATAAATTATGGAATTGAAGTTACCAATATACTTGGACAATAATGCCACAACGCCGTGCGATCCGCGTGTGCTTGATGCCATGTTGCCGTATTTCACAGAGAAATTCGGTAATGCGGCAAGCCGTAATCATCCATTCGGCTGGGTGGCAGAAGAAGCGGTTGACTATGCTCGTGAACAAGTAGCAAAGCTGATTGGCGCAGATCCTAAAGAGATCATCTTTACATCTGGTGCTACTGAAGCCGATAATCTTGCTATAAAAGGTGTATATGATATGTATTTGTCAAAAGGCAATCATATCATCACATGTACTACTGAACACAAGGCAGTATTAGATACATGCAAGCATATTGAAAAAATGGGCGGTAAGGTTACTTATCTGCAGGTGAAATCAGATGGTTTAATAGACCTGAACGAACTGGAAAATGCTATTACTGATAAAACAATTCTTATTGCTATAATGTATGGCAATAATGAAGTTGGCGTTATTCAACCTGTGCGTGAGATCAGCAAAATAGCCCGCAAACATGGTGTGTTATTCTTCACAGATGCTACGCAGGCAGTAGGTAAAGTGCCTGTAGATGTAAATGCAGATAATATAGACCTGATGGCTTTTAGCGGACATAAAATATATGGTCCTAAAGGTGTGGGTGCATTATATGTTCGTCGTAAAAATCCACGTGTGAAGGTAACGTCACAAATGGACGGTGGTGGCCACGAACGCGGCATGCGTAGTGGTACATTAAATGTACCGGGTATCGTCGGTTTTGGTAAGGCCTGTGAGATCTGCATGCAGGAAATGGAAAGTGAGGGCAAACGCCTTAGTGCTTTGCGCGATAAATTGGAAACTGCGCTGCTTGGATTAGAAGAATCTTACGTAAATGGCAATCGTGAACATCGCCTACCTCATACTACTAACATTTCGTTTAAATATGTGGAAGGGGAAGGACTAATGATGGGGTTCAATAAGGCTATAGCGGTGTCGAGCGGTTCAGCTTGTACATCTGCTTCTTTGGAACCATCTTATGTACTGAAAGCATTGGGACTTGGAGACGACCTGGCGCATAGCTCATTACGCTTTGGCCTCGGACGTTTTACAACCGAAGAACAAATTGACTATACCATAAAGGCAGTGACCGATACAGTAACCAAACTGCGTGAAATGAGTCCTCTATGGGAAATGTATAAAGAAGGCGTGGATATCAATGCGATTGAATGGGCACATCATTAATTATGCTAATTCGTAATTGCGTTTATTATTAGTAAATTGTGAAATAAAGTTAAGTACCAAAACATCAAATTTAAAACAGTAACATGTCATACTCAGAAAAAGTAATCGACCATTATTCACATCCCAAAAACGTGGGTACGCTCGATAAGAGCAAAGCCAATGTGGGCACAGGCCTTGTTGGCGCACCAGAGTGTGGTGACGTAATGCGTCTGCAGATAGAAGTTGATGAATTATCAGGAATAATAAAGGATGCGAAGTTCAAAACCTTTGGCTGTGGCTCTGCTATAGCTTCATCTTCACTTGCAACAGAATGGCTTAAAGGAAAAACCGTAGATCAGGCTTTGGAAATAGATAATATGGATATTGTGGAAGAACTTAATCTCCCTCCTGTAAAAATTCACTGCTCTGTATTGGCTGAAGATGCCATTAAAGCAGCTATAAACGATTACCGTGTAAAGAATGGATTACCTGAATTAACGCTGGAAAAGAAACCACACTAAAGAAAGCACAGCTATTAAAACAATAATGGCATAAGTGTGAGAAAAACACGCTCAAGGCCGTTTTATTAAAGTTATGATATACGTAAGTGACAAGGCAAAAGAAAAAGTACAACAATTAAGGCTCAATGCAGGCTTGACTGATGACTATTTTCTTCGTGTAAGTGTAGTTGGCGGAGGATGCTCCGGTTTATCATATAAGCTTGATTTTGATAACGAAACCCAACCCAAAGACCAGGTTTTTGAGGATCAGGGTGTAAAACTGGTTACCGACCTTAAAAGCTTTTTATATCTCTGCGACACTACTCTCGATTTTTCAGACGGACTAAACGGCAAGGGATTTCACTTTATAAATCCAAACGCCAGTCGTAGTTGCGGATGTGGAGAAAGTTTCGCAGTATAGCAATTAACAAACCTTCAATAAAAAGGCTGAAAACAGGATCGTTTTCAGCCTTTTTATTTTACTATTATTTCGAATTATTACCATCATTTGGCGGTAGCTGCTGGCCATTATTCTGATAATTGATATTTCGGGCTATATTCTTTTTCACTCCATCGTTTTGCCTGCTGTGTTCTCCCTTGTATGGTGCATCAGGAGCATCCTCTGCTACTTTTATATTATGCTTTTGGTAGCTTGTAGGATGATGCGCATAACTGTGTTTGTGATGTTTTGTATAGTGCCTGCGATGCATATTTTTCCCATGTGTCTGGGCTATTGCTGCAATGCCCATTAGAGTAAATGATAAAATAAGTAAGGCTGTTTTCATACAATTGCTTTTAGTTAAAAATTTAAACAACAAAAAACCTGCCAACGCTCTCGCCCTGGCAGGTATATAGTATTGCGTGTTAATTATTTACGGCATTGTGCCATCATTTGCAGGCAATACCATCTCACTTTGGTTAGTGTTTAGGTTGCGTTCGTCGTTCTTTTGTGCCCCATCATTTTGTTTGCTGGGCAATCCTTCATATGGATTATCTGCATTATCGTATGACACCCTTATGTTGCGGTGCCAATAATTACTATTTGTTTCAGTAGTGGTAGATGTACATGGCGTGCTGCTACTTGCCATCGGTGTTAATAATCTCATTGTATAAGTAGCTGCAGCGGGATTGCTTTCGTCGCCGCAAACTGCGTAGCCATTTGTGTACTTACAAACCTTATAATTTTCTGCAAATGGTGAGTGACTATCTTTATCTTGTGCTTCCGCGCTAAAATGAATTAATCCAACCATTGTAAGCGCCATTAAAATCTTTTTCATAGCTATACATTTTTGGTTTTTCGTTTATTAATCTTGTTGCAACCATTCCACAATTATTAATAAAAAGGTCGTTCCGCCGTACGTTAAAAGAATGTAAAAAGGCCAGACATTGAGTATGGCCTTATATGCAAATTATGGATGTGGTGGTGCTTCTGGTGGTGTCGGTGGGTTGGGCGGGTGTGGCGGTGGTACACAAGAGCTCAATGCCGCCACCATAATGATGGTGATCATAATACTCATTAATAACTTTTTCATAGTATAAGATTTTTATGTGATGATAAAATTATTATGCCTTACACACTCCATTCTTATCGTCCGTTCTGACTATTCAGATTGTTATAGCCATTGGTATTGCTGCCATTGCTTGTTGGCGTGTGCATATTCATATCTGTTGTATTGCCGCCGTGATTCAATTGATTGACCCTGTCTTTTGTTGGATCGGTATAAGTGCCATTGCCCGGAAAGGTGGCTGTATTCTCGGTATTCCCTCTATTATACTGCATACTATTATTGTGATACATGGCATTGTCCTTATATACTGTATCGAATTTGGCATATGGATTTAGCTGGACATTACTGTTGCCCGGCACGTTATAATTATTTGTTTGAGCTCTTGTATTTACCTCTGCAATTAATAAAATGCAAATTGCCATCATGATCTTTTTCATAACACCCTATTTGTATACAACAGTTTACAATAATGTGCCACTAAAGCCCTGATGGCATTAAGAAAAATAAAAATCTAGTATGGGGAATTTTAGTACCAGTGCGGGTCCTTATCGTAATAGTGCGGGTTGCGCCAGTGATGAGGATGACGTCTCAGGTAATAGTAATCCCTATCCTCATAAGAACGATATCTGACCATACATGAGCCTAAAGTAGACATCAGAACAAGGAATACTATTGCAAAACGGATGGACTTCATTTTTTAACTATTTGTTGTGCATTTTAAAAACTGAAGTAAAATAGCAATTTTATTTAAAAAACTAATAGCACTACAAAAAATCCCACTGTTTTGAACACTTTTTGCATAAAAAAAGGCCGGTGATTTCCCCAGCCTTAAGTATATTATAAATATGTAATGGTATTAATATCTGTAAATATTATCTCCACCAGCCACCATGATGACGGTGCCAGTAACGCATATGGTGGTCATTATGAACTATTTTATTTCTATGTATGGCACATGAACTCATAAGCAAAGCCAGAAAGCCTGATAATAAGATTACTTTTCTCATATTTTTTATAAAAGTTTATTCTTTGAATGCCTGGTCAAATGCCAGTTTCCAACAGAATTTTCAGATGAATAAGTGCCCGATTTTTATTTCAGGCCTTTAAACTATAAATAAATCCCGAAAATAAAAAAGGAACAACAGATTTAATTGTATTTTTTATGCGAAACTCAATTTTTACAATAAAATAATTTTTTGTCTATTTATGTATGAAAATTATAATATATGTTATCAGTTTAATTACTATTGGTATTACTGTAATCAATTAGATAAACCTTTGCAAAATGAGTATTTTTGTGAAAAATAGTAACCATGTTGAAGACCGGAAATACGATCGTGAGTATATATACCGAAATGACTCCTAATCCGGAAACAATGAAATTTGTTGCAAACAAATTATTGTATCCGGGCAAAAGCATTGATTTTCCCGATGAATCAAGTGCTGCGCCTTCACCTTTGGCAAAAGAATTATTTGCTTTTCCATTTATCCGCAGCGTATTTATAGCCAGTAATTTTGTAACACTTACCAAAACACCTGATACTCAGTGGGACGATGTGATACCTGCCATCCGTGAATTTTTGAAACAATACCTTGAAGAAGGTAAAGGTATCATTAATGAAGACCAGATAGTTATAAAGAAAGACCTGAATAGCCCTGCGGCTGATGATAGTGACGTAGTAAAGCGCATCAAGGAACTGCTTGAGAATTATGTAAAGCCTGCAGTAGAAATGGATGGCGGCGCTATCAGCTTTAGAGGGTACGATAGTGGTACTGTAAAGCTGATGTTGCAAGGCTCATGTTCTGGTTGTCCTTCTTCCATGATCACGCTAAAGGCCGGGATAGAAGGAATGATGAAGCGCATGATACCTGAAGTAAAGGAAGTAGTTGCTGAAGCAGAATAATTAACTTTTCATATTTTTTTAGCAGCAGCCTCAAATATGGCTGCTGTTTTGTTTTATATAATCAGTTGAATTATACCTATATTTAACTGCTTTTTTTTAAGATGAATAGTAAGAACAATTACGTCGCTATAATGGCAGGTGGAATTGGCAGCAGGTTCTGGCCAATGAGCCGTACCCAATATCCCAAGCAATTTCTTGACCTTCTCGGAACGGGCCGTTCATTGATCCAATGGACATATAATCGCTTCAAGAATATCTGCCCAAAGGAAAATATTTATTTCATTACTAATCAGCATTACATCTCTGCACTGCAGCAGCAGATACCTGAGCTAGATAGTAATAACATAATCAGCGAACCATCAAGGAAAAATACAGCAGCATGTGCTGCATATTTTGCTCATAAAATGATGGCAACAAACCCTAAGGCGAATATCATTATGTCGCCTGCCGATCATCTCATTATGGATGAGCATGCGTTTGAGCGAACTGCAGAGGATGCATTGAGATTTGTGTCGCAACGCGATGCGCTCCTTACACTCGGCATAAAGCCTACTCGTCCCGATACAGGATATGGATATATACAGTACGATGCGGAAGATGAGCTGGATAAGGCATATAGAGTAAAAACATTTACAGAAAAGCCTTCGCTGGAATTGGCACGCACTTTCTTAAAAAGTGGTGATTTCCTTTGGAACTCCGGCATATTTGTGTGGAACGTGAAAACAATAATGGATGCGCTCGAGAAATATCTTCCCGAAATGCACGAAGTATTTTTGCAGGCCACAGAGGTTTATAACACCCCCGCCGAGCATGATGTAATAAGTGAACTGTATTCCCAATGTACCAATATCTCCATTGATTATGGCATAATGGAAAAGGCAAAAAATGTATTCGTTATTCCATCTTACTTCGGTTGGTGCGATTTGGGAACATGGGAATCGGCATACGAAAATTCTGACAAGGATTACCTGGGGAACGCCGTTTTTGGCAAAAATGTGATGGTAATAGATGCAACAGAATGCATGATAAAAGCTCCCAATGAAAAGCTGGTAGTACTGCAGGGGTTAGAACAATTTATAGTGGTAGATACGCCTGATGTGCTGCTCATTTGTGAGCGCAATCGTGAGCAGCAGATAAAAGAATATGTTGCTGAAGTGAAAAGAAATAAGGGAGATAAATTTTTATAGTTGAGGAAATGCAATTACCCCAAAAACATACTGCTGCAGGTACTACTATATTTACAGTAATGAGCGCATTGGCACAGCAATACAATGCAATTAATTTATCACAAGGCTTTCCCGATTTTCCACTTGATGAAAAGCTGGCTCATCTGCTATACGATGCTGCCAATGGAAACTACAATCAATATGCGCCGATGGCAGGTCTGCCTATGTTGAGACAGGCCATTGTAAAAAACTTCAAAGACCGCTATGAATTGAATATAGATGCTGATGCAGAAATAACAATTACACCCGGCGCAACATATGGTATCTATACAGCTTTTACAGCCATACTGCAAAAAGGTGATGAGGTAATAGTTTTAGAACCTGCTTATGATAGCTACATACCTAATATAGAAATGAATGGTGCGAAAGCAGTTCCTGTAGCTCTCTCCGCACCTGACTTTCACGTAGATTGGAATAAAGTAAAAGATGCCATAACATCTAAAACCAAAGCCATAATTATTAATACGCCACATAATCCAACGGGAGCTATCTGGAGTAAAAGTGATTGGGATAATCTGGCTTCGATAGTACGTGATACAGATATTATTATCATTTCTGATGAAGTTTACGAACAGATAGTATTTGATGGGCAAAAACATTATAGTGTATTACAACATCCCGAGTTAAGACAACGAAGTTTTGCTATCTACTCGTTCGGTAAGGTGTATAATAATACAGGCTGGAAAATGGGATATTGTATCGCGTCTCAGGAATTTACACAGGCATTCCGTCGCATTCATCAGTTTTTATGCTTTACTGTAAATACACCTGCCCAATACGCGTTAGCACATTATTTATCGCAAAATGATGCAGAACCTGTAGGCACGGTTATGCAAAGAAAACGTGATTATTTCCTCAACCTGATGAACAAAACATCGTTCATTATACATCAACCTGCTTTAGGCAGTTATTTCCAGATAGCAGGTTACAGCCACATAAGCGATTTGCCTGATATGGAATTTGCTCAATTGCTCACAAAAGAATATGGTGTTGCCACAATACCCGTTAGCGCTTTCTATAGCAATAAAAAAGACGATAAGCTTGTAAGGTTTTGTTTTGCAAAAAAAGAAGAAACATTGCAGCAGGCAGTAGAACGGCTTGAAAAAATTAAAGCGATAGGATTATTAAACTAATTTGTTTAACATATTTAATGAATAAAGATGGCGGCTTTTTAGCCGCCATTCAATTTATATATATCCCGTAACCAATAGAGATTAGTAATTAATAACCTGCTCTTCCATCACTTCCGGCATTGGCCTGAATTCGTATTGCTGGTTGCGCAATTGTGGTTCAAATCCTGCTTCACGTATCGCTTTCTGGATACCACTTGCTGTAAATCTATGTGCTGCGCCTGCTGCACTCACTACATTTTCCTCAATCATTATGGAGCCAAAATCATTAGCTCCCGCATGCATGCATATTTGTGCTACCTGCTTACCTACAGTGAGCCATGATGCTGCAATATTTTTCACATTTGGTAGCATGATACGGCTTAAGGCGATCATGCGAATATATTCCTCTGCAGTGGTTAAATTTTTAGTGCCGCGTATGCGTTTTAAAAGTGTATCCACATCCTGGAAAGTCCAGGGAATAAATGCGATAAACCCTTTTGCCCCTTCCGGTTTTTTAGCCTGTACTTCTCGTATTTTCACCAGGTGCTCCATGCGCTCTTCAATCGTTTCCACATGCCCGAACATCATAGTAGCCGTAGTGGTAAGGCCAAGCTTATGTGCCTCTACCATTATGTCCAGCCATTCCTGCGCGCTGCATTTCCCTTTCGACACCAGCCTGCGCACACGGTCGTTCAGTATTTCTGCACCTGGGCCAGGCATGCTATCCATTCCTGCTTCTTTTAGAGCGATCAATGCTTCACGATGTGTAACACCAGATACCTTGCAAATATGAGCTACTTCAGGAGGGCCTAAAGCATGAAGTTTTAGGTTAGGATATAGTTCCTTCAATTGCTTGAAAAGGTCAACATAATAAGCTAAGCCCAATTCCGGGTGATGGCCGCCTTGCAACAATAATTGTTCACCACCATAACGGAACAGTTCTTCTATTTTACGCTTATAAGTAGGTATATCGGTAATGTATGCTTCAGGATGACCGGGTACACGATAGAAGTTGCAGAACTTACAATTTGCCACACAAACATTTGTCGTATTCATGTTGCGGTCTATCAGCCAGGTTACCTTGCCATGAGGTAACTGCACTTTACGCAATTCATTAGCCACAAACATCAACTCAGGCAATGGGGCATTATGAAATAAATAAACACCTTCTTCTATGCTCAGAAATTCAAATCGCATCGCGCGCTCGTACAACTCAGATAATTGCATGAAAATCTCTTTAAACAAAACAAAGTTATGCAATTGATTTATTGTATGGCTGCCTATTTCCTAATAGATAAATAGAGGGATAAAATAAAGGGAGCATAGCGCCCTTAAAAAGTTTATATATTATTTCTTATTAATGAACTATAGATACCTGTTGCGATAATTGTCCTTTCTCACCTGTTATTTTCAAAATATAATTCCCCGCCGGCAACTGCGATACAGGTAGGCTGTGATGGACGTTGCTACCGGCTGGTATTTGCCATTGCCTACATAGTACGCCTTGCATATTGCATATTGTCGCCACTGCAGGTTGAGGAGTGTCCCAGTTAAGATCCATATTCATTATATTATTTGCAGGAATAGGATAAACTTTTACTGTTCCTCCTTTGTTCATATCATTTACTGCTGCGCTGGTATTATCATAATAATAACGGTATTGAAAATCCTCTACATGTGAATTCCAATAACCACTCGGATTCCATTCGTCCTCAGTTTCGGTAAGTATTTGGTGATCGCTGTTGTAAGTGTAAGTATTTCTAAGATCATAAATAAAAGATGAAGTGGATGCATCCCATGTGCTATAAATGGAAGTGAGGTAATCAAGATAGGCATTATAAGTGATTTTCTCCTCATAATTATTGTACCACATGCTTTTGGTCGTAATCCATGATTGATATATTACGTCCGTGTCATCGTGAGTACTATTAAATTTTTCCAGGTATTGGGAAGAATTTTGCCATGAGCTTCCATTCCAGGTTTGATTTAAAGTTATTTCAGGGTCATCGCTTGCGTTATAAGTATAGGTTGTTTTATTTACATTGACCCATGATGAAGATGAGCTGTTCCCTATCTGTTCTACACTAGTTAAAATTTTATTTGTACTGCTATAAGTATAGATGACTTTGCCAGAATTTTTCCAGCTTGATGATGTTGTGTCCCACATTTGGTCTGCCTCAGATGTTTTATGATTGCTTGCATCATAAATATAAGTTTGCTGTTCATAATTTACCCATGTTCCTTTGGCTGCATCTTGATATATCTCCTTAAGCAAATTGTTATGGCCATCGTAAGTATAGGTGTTTAACGAGTTGTTTACCCAAATACCGGAAACCTCATCCAGGGACTCTGCTTTTGCAGTTAACATATTGCCATTGGCATCATAAGTATATGTATCCCTGAAAAGATCTGACCACGCACTGCTCGAAGCATTCCAGCCCTGAGAAGCATCGGCAATAAGGTTATTTGATGCATTGTATGTGTAAACAAATCTTCCCGCATTTTCCCAGCTGTTTCTAACAGTGTCCCATATCTGACTTAAATTAGTTAGTATGTTATTACTTATGTCAAACGTTTGCGATTGCTTGTAAGAATACCTTAAAGAGCCCAAATACGGGATATAAGTCCAGCGATAATAATTATCATATAGATAAGCGCCACTTTTTGCATATCCTCTACTTCCCGAATAAGTATAGGCTATTGAGTCAGATCCCAAATAGCTTGAGCTTGCCGCATCGTATGAGGCGTCCACTTTCGCAGTTAACGGGATAACTTTTGTTGTTCTTGCTCCAGCATTTGCTTTTATAGGAATATAGCGGTTATGCATTGAAGATTTATGTTGCTCTGGTAATTGATTGATAGCAGGATAAGCACTATGCGAGGCAGCATTAAAAGGAGATTGCGCATTACTTTGAAACACATTAAAGGCGGCAAATGCTATGATAGAGAATAGGTATTTCAGTTTCATCTTTGATAGTTTTTAGGTCATAATATATACTAAGTTAACATTTTTGGTTAAAGTATAACAGAGGCTTATTCTAATAGCTCAATTAATGAATAATAGATACCTGTTGTGATAATTGTCCTTCCTCTCCGGTTATCTTCAAAATATAATTCCCCGCAGGCAACTGTAACACAGGAATACTGTGATGAGTATTGCTGCTGGCAGGTATCTGCCATTGCCTGCACAGCACGCCCTGCATATTGTATATCCCCACTACAGCAGATTGAGGTGTGTCCCAATTTAGATCCATATTCATTATATCGTTTGCAGGGATAGGATAAACTTTTACAGTTCCTTCTTTGTTTATATTATTTACTGCTGTGCTGTTATCATAATAATAACGGTATTGGATATCACCATCTACAGAGTTCCAGTAGCCACCGGAATTCCATTCATTCTCAGTTTCAGTAAGCGTTTGATAATCACTATTGTAGTTGTAGGAATATCTATAAGTATAAATAAAGGCTAGGGCAGTAGTATCCCATGTGCCATAGATATAAGTGAGATAATCATGATTGGCATCAAAAGTGGCCTTGCTTTCATAATTGTTATTCCAGGTGCTTGTTGTCGTATTCCATATTTGAACTATCAGGTCTGTGTCATCATGAGTACTATTAAATTTTTCCACGTATTGGTAAGTATTTTGCCATGAGCCTCCATTCCAGGTCTGTGATAAAATTATTACAGGGTTGTCGCTTGCGCTATAGGTATATAATGTTTGACTTGCATTAACCCATGATGAAGATAAGGTATCCCACGCTAGTGTTACATAACTTAAAACTTTATTGGTACCACTATAAGTAAAGGTATATTTGCCGTTATTTTGCCAACTTGATGAGGTTGTGTTCCAAATCTGGTCTGTTTCAGAAGTTTTATTGTTGCTTGCATCATAAGTGTAGGTTTTAAGTGTATAATTTGTCAATACTGTCTTAAGTATATATTGGTATGTCTCCGTAAGCATGTTATTGTGGCTATCGTAAGTGTAAGTGTATAGGTCGGAGTTTATCCATGAAGTACTTGTTCCATCCCAGAATTCATTTTTTCTGGTGAGCTCATTACCACTGGCATCATAAGTATATACATATCTTGAATAGTCTGACCAGTTGCTACTTGAGGTATTCCAGGTTTGGAAAGTATTGGTAATAAGATTATTCGCAGCATCATACGTATTTACAGTATTCGACGAATTTTTCCAACTGCTTGTAGCCGTATCCCATTGCTGATTTAAGTCAGTTAGTACATTATTGCTTATGTCAAATGTTTGCGATTGCTTTTCAACGTATCTTAAAGCGCCTAAATATGGAATATAAGTCCAGTAATAATCATTATCGTATAGATAGCTATAGGTTTTGGCATCATAGCCTCTGCCCCCGGAATAAGTAAATAATGTTGAATCATTTGCCATATAGCTTGAGCTTGCTGTGCTGTATGAGGCATCCACTTCTCTCATTAATGGGGAAACTGTTGTTGTCCTTGCTCCGACATTTGCGTTCAGATTAGCACCATGGTCAGGCATCGGAAACCTATATTGCCCAGATAATTGATTTATAGCAGGATAAAAACCAGGCGATGCAGTTTTTAAATGAGATTGTGCACTACTCTGTGACACATTGAAAACTGAAAATGCGGCAATAGAAAATAAATATTTTAGTTTCATCTTAATAGTTCTTGGTTATAATAAACTAAGTTAACATTTTATTTTTTCAAATAAGAATTGTCCATAGCTATTTTGAAGCAATTACTTTCAAAGCAGTTACTTTTACAGCAGTATTCTGTATATGAAAACCGAACGCGTCTTTGTCTGCCTTTTTATCCTTGTCATCATTCTCCGGCTCGTGCATGTCGGTTTTGGAAGTATTTTACTTGTTGTGTCTGCCACAGCGTTATCTCTTTTGTACCTAGTTTTAGGATTTTATCTTTTTTGTGATGGAAATATTAAAAGACAGAATCTTGCACTATCTATTATTGCGGGTATTTTCCTTTGCCTTGCGCCACAAGCAGCAGTATTTAAAATATTGTATTGGTCTGATGCTAATATACAGTTGATAGTAAGTCTGGTTGCTACATTGATAATATTAATATCGGTTCTGGTATTAAAACGTAAAGCTCCTGAAGAATTAAGGAACTACTATCACGATATGCAGGCAAGGACCATTTTTTTGTTCCTGTTATGCTTCATCTTATTAATTACACCTACAAGAACACTCATACATATTGAGTACTGGGATAATCCTGAATTTGCTGATATTGCAACGAATTATTACGAACATCCTAACGACACTGTTTACAAAAAGCAGTATAATGATTATCGTGCCACTCACACTCCAGGGGGAAAGCCTGCTAAGTTGAAATAAACTATTTAAAAAAATTTCCTTCAAGCGCTTTAAGGAATTCTTTATAATCCTTCTTTACTTGCTGGGCATATTGTTGTGCATATTCCAATATCACATCCTGCCATTGATTATTCTGACCGAAAGCTATCAGCTCATCTGATACAGAAGCCCCTTGCCTGCCGGAGCTTCTTAGCTGTGCTGAAGCCGTTAGCATTGCTATATCATCCATTAGCTGGGGCACATCTCTGTATTGGTCTTTCATCAGCTTATAGCTTACGCTGTCGCGCGTAGGTTGCATTTCCTGTATGGAATATGCTTCGCCTTTAAATAAAGTAGCGCTCAATAAAGCTGAAGGGACATTTTGCATACGTTGCTGTATTGCCACCACACGCTCAGCTTCCGATTCCCAATGCGGCTGAGGAATATTTATATAAGGCTGAATGGATGAAGGCTTTGCCTGTTTCATTTCTACCAGCAGGTATTTCCCTCTGCCCTTTAGCCCCTTTAGCAAAAGAACATATCTTTTCACACCCACACTGCCTGTACCGGCAAGCCTGAATACTGCGTCAATAACTTCGTAATGGAGCCACATCTCTCCATTATTTCTCATCCACTCTGTTATATGATGGAACAGATCTTTTTTTAATAATTTGTCGATCTCAAAATGACGCTGGTCATCCATCAAAATAATAAGCTTATCTTTTTTCTTTACGCTATGCTTACGGAGCAGGTCTTTTTGCTTTCTGTCGTTTATAGCTGTCAAAAAATTTGCTACTATCCCACACGATGTTTTAGGCTCAACATATTTGGCTTTTCCCTTGCTAAGTATTGCTGAATAATTTTTTAAAAACTGGCGGGTCATATTCAAAGCCTTTTTCTGTTCCAGCTTCAAGGAATTATATGCTACAAAAATACTGGCCGCCATTCTTACTACTTCCCATGTAGCAGGAGCCAGCAGAGCTTCATCAAAATCATTAAGATCGAAATAGACCTGGCGATTATCTCCTCTGTATCCTCCAAAGTTTTCAAGGTGCAGATCCCCGCAGATCCATGTAAGAGGTGAATGTGGGAAAGTGTTGGCAAGATTCAGATCTTCATAAAATAAATGGCATGTCCCTCGATAAAATCTAAACATATTCTCCGCCATAAACTTATACTTGATTTGCACCATGACGGAGAGATGGTCTTTATTAAATTGTTTTATCCTGTCTGGAACATTACTCATTTGTGGCGGGCATTTCGTTGTGAAAAATCCTTAGTGAATCTTTGATCTATCATTAGAAATTTTTGCCTGCATACCTTACAGAATTCACAATCTTAAATGAATATGTAAGCAAAATATTTCGTTGTATATTCTTAGATTAACGAAAAGCTTTATCTTAATTTTCTCAAATCTGCGAAAATCAAAGTAAAATAAATAGCTAATTATCTTAAATGTGGTACTGGTAAGTTAAATCTGTATTAAATATCGTTTTTTCAGTTTATAGATCGGCATCATATATTTATCGAAAAATGGTTATTTTGAGTAAATTTCATCACACATGACCAGAAAATTTATACTGTTGTTACTATTGCCCCTATTCATTTTTATCAATAAAAACTCTGCTCAAACACCTTGTGGTACAGACATAGAGTACCAAAGGCTCAAATCCCAATATCCAGCCATAGGTGATTATGAAGCCCAGCTTGAAAAAGATATAAAAGCCGGGATGAGAAAGTTAGACTTCAATAAGCTCGCCCGTACTACCGGGGTTGATGATACAACAATATATGATATCCCCATTGTAGTGCATATCATTCACGATTATGGCAATGAGGATATTAATGATACGGTCATTTACAATGCTGTAAAAGACTGGACAACAGTTTACCTTGAAGAAAATAGCGATACGGTAAACGTTATTGACCCTTTTAAAAAATACATCGGAAATCCTCGCTGCCGATTTCATCTGGCTACGATAGATCCCAATGGAAAGCCAACAAAAGGTGTTACACGCAGACAATCTTATCTCACCTACAAAGCCGATGATATTGTAAAAATGGATGACTGGCCGGAAGATTCTTATGTAAATATCTGGTTTGTCTATTCGTTTGGAGGAGATCTTACCGGCGCGGCTGCTTATGCACATTATCCATCGGTAAGTGCCATTATGCCGTATTACGATGGCGTCGTGAGCCTTTATTCTTATATAGATTATAGCAAAACAATTCCGCATGAAATCGGGCACGTTATGAATCTCTTTCATGTTTTTGGAAATACAAACAATCCTGGCATTTCATGTGGTGATGACAGTGTGGATGATACTCCGCCAACATTAGGGCATACGCCTGTAGGATGTGTACCCGAGGCTTTATATGACACTACCTGTGCATCAGATTATTTTAAAATATACAAAAGAAAAGGCCTTCCCGATTCATTGGTTGACTATCCGGACACTGTTAACTCACAGAATATAATGGACTATACTTATTGTTCTATTATGTTTACAAAAGGACAGGTAGAAAGAATGAGATTAGCTCTGGCAGATTCTATTGCAGGAAGGAATAATCTGTATAGTGCAACGAACCTTGCAAAAACGGGTGCCCTGATGCCAATGCCTGATTTGCCACCCGTAGCAGATTTTACAGTTCTTAAAGGACATGGAGTATTTACTCCGGACAAAAGAAGTGTATTTATGTGTGTCAATAGCGCTCCATTTACATTCAAAAATGCAAGTTGGAATGACACTATAACAGGAGTGAAGTGGATCTTTTCAAATGGAGCAAGCACACCAACATCTACTGATGTAAATGCATTTACTAATACCTTTTCACAACCCGGTTGGGTTACTGTAACCCTGATTGCAACGGGTAACCATACTGGTAATGATACCGTTGTCCGTCAGGCTGTATATGTAGCTGATACCGCAGTATTACAGCCGACCGGCTATTTACAGACATTCGACAATATCGCCGACACCGCTGAGTGGCCAATATTCAACTATTACAATAATCAGTTTAAATGGGAATGGAATAACAGCACAGGTTATGACGACAAAAATTGTATCCGTTACCGCTCATTTGACGACCGCATATCTCCTGAAAACAAAAGTGGTTTAGCCTCGGGAGATTACGATGATCTATATACCTTGGGATTCAATCTTAGCGCTTATGTCTCAGGAGATTTGAACCTTAATTTTTACACAGCAGGCTCTTATAGATATAGGCAGGATAGTATTTATAAATACCCGGTATTTGCCCAGCAAAGAGATTCTTTGCCAACTGATTCGCTTGAGGTATTTATCAGTACTACGTGTGGCGAAACATGGAACAGGATCGCACTCATAAAAGATAGCGACCTCCTCAATGATCCAAGACAAAATGTTGAATTTATACCATCGTCAACATCACAATGGGTAGCGCGCACAATCAATATTCCCGCTGCGTATCGCTCAGGTAAGGCATTTTTCCGGTTCCGTTATTGGCCTGCAAATAATGGTAATGATTTTTATCTTGATAAATTTGCGATTACTCCATTCGCAACAGAAGTAAATGAAGTAACAGCTAACCATAATACAATTAAAATATTCCCTAATCCTGCACATGGTGCTTTCAGTATCGCATTTACTGCAAGCGATGACGGTAAAACTATTTATAGTATTAAAGACATAACAGGTAAGCTGATTTACCAGGCAACAAAAACCTATGCTCCAAATTCCATAGTACAGGAAAAAATAAATAATGATATTTTTTCCGCTAGCGGTATATATCTGATAACTGTTACAGAAGCTAACAACAGTATTACTCAGAAATTAATTATTGAAAAATAGCTATTAAGTAAACTATAGCTTTAATAATAATAGCGACTATACTATAGTCGCTATTATTTTGTAAAAACCAGGATAAGTTCCAGGAAATAAAAGCTTTGTTATATTAATTACAGATCATCTATTTCAATATCATAATCTCCCTTTGGAGGACGAACTATCTCATACTTGCGGGCGAAGTTGCACCAATGGCAGTCTTCTTTCCCGCAGCCTGTATCAAATTCGTGGTTCATGATACGGCTATAAACATCTTTTAGTTGTTTGCGCACCGCATCTTCATCTTGTGCGTACATAGGTACTGCTACCCGTCTGAATTCATTGCTTTTGCTCCCTTTCTGTACAAAATCAAAAATGCCAATACTCACTTTCCAGCTTTTATCAGGGTGATTTTCTAACAGTAATTTATAAAACACCATTTGCCGCCAGTAATCTCCTCCCAGAGGTTCTTTTTCATTTGGCGGAGCTGTCATAGCATTGGCAGATTTATCGGGATCACCGGTTTTATAATCAACTACTGTGCAGGTGTCTCCATCAAATTCTATTTTATCAATTTTCCCCGTTACAGGTACGTTATCCAGTATCATGCGTGGTATTTTTAATTCTATTTCCACATTTCTTGCAAACTCATTAATATACCTGTCGTAGTATTCTGATAAAGTTGTTTGTCCCTGCTCCATTCGCCGCTCAAATTGTATTGGAGTAAAGCATTCCGATTCC
>DATNFP010000209.1:0-16153 GCA_035606335.1 Flavipsychrobacter sp.
ATTAATATAATACAGATTACGTGTTAACGGATACAGTTTCAACGCTATATATGCCTGATATGGCTGGTAAAATTGTTTGGTACTATCGTTCTGTATTGAGACAACTTTAACATTCTTTATGAAAGCACCGGTATTTGTGGAATCATTGAGGTCGCTTGCATAACTCAAACCTACAAACCCAATTGCATCCTGTTTGCCTGTAACATAATCAACAACATCTTTGTTGCCTTTTGCAGCAAATACATTACTGCTTAGCTTCTGCCCTTTTAATAAAGAGTCTATTATGAATCTTACCGTGCTTGAACCCTCATTATCGAATACCACAGTATATTTCTTTTTGTAAGTGCCTGTAAGTATTCCTTTTATTTCATCCACATCCAACATTGAATCCGCAGATGCAGGATTAATAATAACAGCTATCGCATCTTTTGCGAGCGCGATTGAACTTGGAACAATTTGTTTTTGTTCGCACAAGGCTTTCTCAGATTGAGAAAGTTGCCTGGTAACTAAGATCAAACGGGATTTTTTGTTGAAAAAGTCTTTAAAACATTCTGTTTCCGGTTCATAATGCGCGGTGATCTTAGCCTCCGGATAGCTGCTGTCGAATACCTTCAGCTGCTCTTCTATAACAGGCTTATATGTTTCATCAACAGATATATCCACAGTGCCACTACTAAGGGTATCGGTAGGTTTATTTTTATCATTAACGCAAGATGCGAAACACATTGCGGCAACGACTAAAAACCATATATTTTTTACCCTATTCATAGGAAGCGCAAGTTTAAGATATAATTTAAGATAACAAGGAATGTATGATAATCTTGTAACAATTATTTAACAGCCGCAAATATAATAATTAGCGCCCGGAGGTCTGCAGCTATTGCTTATGATTTAAGTCAGGAAAATCTTTTGAAATATCTCTGCGGCTATTCCTGAGACCAGACAACCCGCGCACGATACGGAAGATACCATAAACCACCATTAAACCCCCAAGCACATAAGCAAAGGCAGTAGTAAGCTCCATAGTGCCAAAATACCTTGCATATATGATAAGCGCACCGATAATTATATATAATATGCCCATCCCCAGATCGAGGGAGGTGCGAAAATTTCTATATCCGCGGCTCTGCTGGTTACGTTCCTCATAATTCATAAATGATCAAATTTCGATATGCAAAATTAGTTGATAAGACCTAAAAGTTGTGTTTAAGACTTGAACATATAGACGATATTTCCTGTTAATTCCATAGAAAGGAAATCTTAATTCTTATTAAAATGGTGGCTGGCATAAAAACAAAAAAGAGACTGTGGGTTATACAGTCTCTTTCGATTCGCTAATAAAAATCTACTTTTTCTTAGCGGCTGTCCTTTTGGGAGCGGCGTTTTTCTGAGCTGCTGCTTTTTTAGGAGCTGCTTTTTTTGCTGCTTTTTTAGGAGCTGCTTTCTTTGCTGCTGCTTTTTTAGGAGCTGCTTTCTTTGCTGCTGCTTTTTTAGGAGCCGCTTTTTTTGCTGCCTTCTTAGGAGCAGCTTTTTTTGCTGTTGCCATAACTGTGTGAATTTAAGGGTTAAAAAAAAACATTTATAGCAAACCGCCGAGGGGGTTAGGCCTCGGCGGTAGCGATTGTTAATTCTTTTACTGAAACTAATGTTTTGGTGCGCGTCTTACGAAACTCAACCACACCGTCTTTAGTTGCAAAGATGGTGAAGTCTCTACCTAAACCCACATTGTCACCAGGATGATAAACTGTTCCACGCTGACGAATGATAATGTTACCGGCAATGGCTGGCTGGCCGCCATAAATTTTTACTCCCAGACGTTTGCTCTGCGAGTCGCGACCATTTTTAACACTACCTTCCCCTTTTTTATGTGCCATTTCTAAAACCTAATTTACAAATTTATAAATTAAAATTAAACAATTTCATTGATTTTTATCTTAGTAAGATATTGACGGTGACCATTCATTTTTTGATAACCCTTACGGCGTCTCTTTTTGAAAATGATTACCTTATCACCTTTAAGATGATCTACAATTTCAGCCTGCACTTTTACAGCAGCACCTAATGAGATGCTATCGTCGTTACTTGTCATAAGTACTTCTGAAAATTCTACCTTATCACCGGCATTACCTTGCAGGCGATGAACAAACAATTCATCGTCTTTCTTAACTTTGAACTGTTGACCTGCTATATTTACAATCGCAAACATGATGTCCCAAAATAATTTGCGCAAAGTTAATATTATTTTTTCTTTTTTGACAAATTATTTTTTATTATTCTAAGCTTTTTTATTATTTGATGATTTTTCTTCGTCAGATTAATCAAAACTACTTCTTTAATAATTCACAATATTTACACAATAAAACCAGAGCGATGAAAGCAAGTTTTTTTCTTTTGTTCTTATCGCTTATCCTTTTTTCACAACAGGCGTTTTGCATTGCTGACAGCGCTTTGAGCCCATATCCATATAAACCAAAAGAACTATTTGTTACCCCAACTTACTTCATCATAAAAAATAATTACGGCAGGGAATTATATACTGTGAGCAGAAAAAAAGACAGCAGTAAATGGAGTATTTGGAACGGGAACCAATTAACAGAAAAAATTTTAAAAGCGCACTTCAAAGAAGGAAATTTTGATTCTTTTTTGACAGAGCACAAGAAATTATTAAATGAGTATCCTAACCATTCAGTACGATTTCAGAAAAATATTGCTGCTGCAACAGACTATGATGAAACAATTTTTTTAGCAATAACCTATGACAGCGATACTACTTTTTTTACAACCCAAACACATTATCTCTCGGATAAAAATTGGGTAGGTCAGTTGTTTACTTTATTTAAGGTATATGATGATACAATATTCGATATAATACCCTTACAGGATAGTTCAGATTATTATACCCGGTTTGCATATGAACAGGTATATAAAAAGCATCCGGAAGCTGATACATCTCAAAATAAAAACCTTGATCTTGAAATGGCTTATGAGATCAACAATATTTTTTCAGCGAAATATGAAGATAAATATTGGGCGAACCTGAGCAACTTATTTGCAAATAAAGGCAAGTACTATTGCCCTGTAATGTATGCCAGCGAAGAAAAAAAGTATAATGACTTTATCACAGAATGTATAATCAATAGCAACCATAAGCTGGTGATGCATGGAAACCTTTTGCCATTAGATAAGCCGGAGTTTTTTATTACTAACCACCTGGGAAATAATTTGAATGGCTTAACAGGGACATATCCCTTTTTTATGTTTCATATAAGTAATGTATTGTATGATCTACGGGACAATACTACAATAAAGCTTCCCCTGCCATTGGGCAAATATGATTTCTCATTCGATGCCATGAATCAGCTTAAACCAAAAGTTGGCTTATATATATGCGATGTGATCGGGGATGGCAACTTAATAAAGGTATTGTACCGGATGTCATATGGCCCTTATAGAGTAATGGTTTATAATATAAAAAATAAAAGGGTGATTTATGACTATGATTTCTTTAATAAGGATGATCAAAAAAATAGTGTTTCAACAGCCACACTTGTAAAATTTGATGGTTCTCATCAACTTATAAAATATGATTATGCAGAACAACGCTTTATAAAATATCCTGTCCCATAAAACATGGCATAAGTTTTTAATTAACATATTTTATAATCGGATCCTAATGGATTGTGATTGTAAATTGTATTTTTGTTACCCCAGTAGAAGCTCTAATGAAAATAAAAGCTTTTTTAGCTAAACCATATGCATCTATAGTGCATAGCCGCCTCCGCAAAGGGATGACCACTGCGGTGGCAGACCAACAAGCGATATTGCAGCAATTATTAAAATACGGCGGCAACACTATATTTGGGAAAGAGCATCATTTAAATGAAATAAAGACATACGAAGAATATAAGCAAGCTGTACCGCTACGCGATTACGAAGCTATAAGGCCATATATAGATCAAATAAAAGAAGGTCAACAAAATGTGCTGTGGAGAGGCAAGCCTATCTATTTTGCTAAAACTTCAGGTACAACCAGTGGTGTTAAATACATTCCAATTACCAAAGATTCTATACCCAATCATATTAATACTGCACGCGATGCATTGCTGTGTTATATGGCCGAAAGTGGCAATACCGACTTTGCAGATGGTAAATTAATTTTCCTTTCAGGCTCTCCGGAACTGGAAAGGGTTGGAGGCATACCTACAGGTCGTCTTAGCGGAATTGTAAATCATTATGTGCCTCGCTATCTGCGCAGCAACCAGTTACCTTCTTATGAAACAAACTGTATAGAAGACTGGGAAGAAAAACTGGGCAAGATAGTAGAAGAGACCATTAACCAGAACATGACATTAATTAGCGGCATACCACCATGGATGCAAATGTATTTTGACTGGTTGACAGAACGTAGCGGAGGAAAAAAAATCAAAGAGCTTTTTCCAAACCTGCAGGTGTTAGTGCATGGAGGCGTAAACTTTGAGCCGTACAAAGCCAAGCTATTGGATAGCCTGGGAGGGACAGTAGATATAATCGAAACATTCCCGGCATCCGAAGGATTTTTTGCATTCCAGGATACATTAGATCAGGAAGGGCTGTTGCTGAATACTAATTCCGGTATCTTCTATGAGTTTGTACCTGCAGATGAGATATTTAAAGAAAACCCTACCCGCTTATCACTTGCGGATGTAAAGGCGGGAGAAAATTATGCGCTTATCGTGAACAGCAATGCCGGCTTGTGGGGATATAATATAGGCGACATGATACGATTTGTAAGCACAGAACCGTATCGTATTGTAGTGACTGGACGTACCAAACATTATATTTCAGCATTTGGCGAGCACGTGATCGGCGAAGAAGTAGAGCAAGCGCTATTACAAGCATCAAAAGAACATCATGTACACATTATAGAATTTACAGTTGCACCGCATATAAAAACAGACGGTGAACTGCCCTATCACGAATGGTTTGTGGAATTTGAACATACACCGAACGACTTAGGCGCATTCTCACAAACAGTAAATGAACATTTACGTCAAAAAAATATTTATTATAACGACCTTATTAATGGTAAAATATTACAGCCATTAAAAATACATGCATTACAACGACATGCTTTTATAGAATTCATGAAATCTATTGGTAAGCTCGGCGGTCAAAATAAAGTACCGAGGCTAAGCAATGACAGAAAAATTGCTGATGCTTTACAACCATGGATTAATAATTAATAATTTCAGCTAATATCTATTCTTCCGCCTAAAAGGGAATATTTCTACCTTTTAATTACCGGATAAATTTTTAATGTTTTCCTAATTACTTTATAATGGCTTTATAATCGCATTTCCTATTGATAATTAGTAACTTACATCACTATATTTACTATAGGCACCTCCAATTATTAATATAGTTTTTTTATATATAAGGGATACATTTTATGAAATCAATATCTGATTTGATTCTTCTCTGCAAAATGAATAAAGAAGAGGATGATGAGGATGCTAATTATGACAAGCTTTTGTTTATTCAGGAAATAAATAAAATGCCGTGGCCAAAATTTAATGAAATATGTAAACAATTATTGGCCTTAGATAATGGGACTTCTAATCCACGAATTTTTCAGGAAAAACCTTTGAAAAAGGAGAAAGCTTAAATAACTCTCTTTATCAATGAGTCTTTCTCTTCCAATCGGGTTATCTGAATGATACCAGGTTTTTTGCCGGGCTCAAAAGAGCCGACAATATCATCCATTTGCAATGCTTTAGCACCATTATATGTGCCCCACGTGAGCAGAGTCTCCCAGCTTAAGGCAGGAAAATTTTCTCTCAATGTTTGTAATTCAGATAAAATAGATAGCTGATGGTTTGAAGCAAGGCTATCTGTGCCGATACAAATATTAGCATGCTCCTTTACGAACATACCCACATCAGGCAGTTTGCTTTCTATATAAAGATTTGCATTGGGGCATAGGCACCAGAATGGATCCTTTAATAACGCTTTTGCAATTTTCAGATCGTTTAATGCTGTGTAGGTATTATGTACAAAAATAAATGGGTGAGATGGTGAAAGCCATTCAAGATATGTTTGCAATGATGATTTGCCTGAGGGCTGGAAAAAACCATCATCAATTCCTAACACTTGTAATAACTCGCCTACAGAACCGGTTTTAGAAAAATAATATTCATCCTCCGCAGGGCTTTCCTGATTGTGAATAGATATAACAGCATCTTTTTGATGCGCATTAATCATCCTGAACAATGACAAAGAAACAGAATAGGGTGCATGCGGAACGATAGATTGACGTAATCTCTTAGTTCCACTCTTTTGTGATGCAAAAGTGTCGTATACATGAACAGAACGCTCAAATTGCTTTTGAGGATTTTCGGCAAAACCAAGCGACTCCACAAATGTGTGTATGTGTAATTTGTCAAGTCCTCTTAGATCGAGCGTATCTGTTACATTCGATATATCCCCCACCGCTACTACGCCATTACTCAATAATTCAGCATAGGCACTATGTCTCGCCTTTTCTTTTTGTTCATCTGTGAAATCATTACGATAGAGTGGAATGTTTTTTAAAAATGGAATCAATGTTAAATGCTCAGGTATTACCCCTTTCATGTGAGAAAGCTCAAGATGGCAATGTGCGTTAACGAATCCAGGAGTTAAAACGCCTTCACAAAAAGTTACTTCTTTACCATCGGAGGCATCATGCAATTGTATTATTGTTCCATCTTCTGTAGTCTCTATCACTGTTCTACCTGGCAACCATTTATGGCCATCGTGTATCTTAGCGGCAGTAAAAAACGGCATTGTAATACGAAAATATAAAAGTGCTTAGCTTTTGAAATGTTTTAATAAAATGATCTCTCTTTCCTCAAGAAAACGCCATTTACTACGTGGCAAATTTTTCTTGGTAAGGCCGGCATACATTACCCGATCAAGTTTATCTACTTCGTATCCAAGTGCTTCGAAAATACGACGTACGATACGATTGCGGCCACTATGTATCTCAAGTCCAAGCTCATTTTTCTCTTCGAGATAAGAAAGCGCGTCAACATTTGCCACGCCATCTTCTAATGAAACACCTTCCAGCACTTTTTCAAAATCAGCTTTGGTCAGTGGTTTATTTAGTGTTACCTGGTATATCTTCTTTATTTGATAGCTGGGATGAGACAATCTCTGTGCTAAATCGCCATCATTAGTAAGCAATAGTAAACCTGTGGTATTTCTGTCCAGTCGGCCCACAGGAAACAGCCTATCTACACCCGAATTAGCAACAAGCTCCATTACCGTTTTACGGCCTTCAGGATCCTCGGTAGTAGTTATAAACCCTTTGGGCTTATTTAATAACATGTACACATATTGTTTATGTGGTGTGAGCTTTTTCCCTACTAAAGTTACCCTATCACTTTGCTTTACGCGGTAACCAGGATCTGTGATCAACTCCCCATTTACTTTTACTTTCCCCTGCTTTACCAATTCAGCAGCATCGCGGCGACTGCACTCTCCGCTATGTGCAATATATTTGTTTAGGGTCATTTGCATATCTACATCAGGCTCTTCGATATGCTCCCGTTTTTTATTTGGCCGCTTTTTATCAAATGTCCTTTTGGGCTTATCACTATCATATCTTTTCTGAAAACGATCAGGCCGTTTTTCATCAGCATCAAAGCGATTTGGCCTATCGTGAGGCCTATCTTCTGACTTGTTAAAATCCCTTCCTGGTTTGCGATCTCCAAAAGGTCTGTCGAATTTAGGTTTGTTTTTATCCTCAAAACGATTTGGCCTTTTATAAGGTCTGTCCTCTGATTTGCGAAATTCCTTCCCTGATCTATCATCCTCAGAAGATCTATTGAATTTCGGCTTGTCTTTATCTTCAAAACGATTTGGTCTTGAGTAGGGTTTATCTTCAGACTTACGGAAGTCTTTTCCAGGCTTGCGATCACCGTAGGGTTTGTCAAACTTCGGTCTGTCCTTGTCGTCAAAGCGATTTGACCCGGAATGTGACCTATCATCCGATTTGCGGAAACCACCATTTGTTTTGCGATCTCCGGAAGATTTGCCATACTTAGGCTTTCCTTTATCTTCGAAACGACTGAATTTATTGTTTATTTTGTCATTAGGATTACGGAACACCCTTTTGGCCTTAGGTTCCTCAAATGACTTTTCAGAAGATCCTTCTTCCCTGTCAAAACGCTTTTTATAAGGCTTATCGCGCTGATCACGACTATCAAAGGTCCGGTTTTTCTCGCCATCATTACCTTGTCGTTTAGGTTTATACCCCCCTTCTTCATTGCCTTTAAAACGTCCCGGCTTATTGTTAGCCCTACCCCCTCCAAATTGTTTACGATCTTTATCAGAATTATCAGTATCGGGCCTTCTATTGCCGGGAGATGATGGTTTTTGCCTCATTATTGAATTTTACGCAGAAAATATTAAACGACAAAGGTACAATCTTAGCTTCACTATGATGTGATTTACTACAATGGCATGATTTCTTACGTTATTGCATTGCGCGAAACCGGTAAATATGGATAACAAGATCAGGTTTATTTCATGCATTGTATTATTATGCTATCCATTACTCTGCTTCTCTCAAAAAGATCTGTTTTCTACCCAAATAGAATTAACCGCAGGTACCAGCCGCATTTTAAAGCAAGACCAACCAGGGATCGGCTTCTCATCAGATGCAAAATGTGTTTACCAGTTAACAGGCAATATTTATGTAGATGCGGGCTTTGGAACAACTTATTTTAACAGCCGGCAGCTTACTACTTCGCCTGAATTATTAAACACCAATAATCATACTGCTACAGCCATATATATACCTGCCGGCATCGGATTTAATATGGAAGACGACAGAGCCGGAATAATATGTGGGATAGACGGACTTACGGCGATTTATCCCCAGCTTAGTCATAATTTATTCAATCAAACAAAGATCGTTTTAGGACTTGCGCCGGAATTTGGTTTTAACTTTAAGGTAGGACGGGCAAACCAAAAGGGATTTAACCTGGGGCTTATCGGTAAATTACAACTATTACAGTCCCCCATGGCCAAAGAAGGGCCGGGCTTAAAATATGGCTTCTTTGGGATAGGTACTCTTATCAGTTTCTAAATAAGGCCTTTCCCTCATAACTTTCATTCAACTTTTTTTAAAATTTCCTGTAACTTTTTCATTCTTACCCCGATATACTTACTGAATGGAGGTGAATGATTACAATTTATGTGTACATCAATGGGCTGACCCGCTTTTTCGTTTTGCGTGTAAATGCACGGGAAATGAAGAAGATGCACGGGACATAGTGCAAAATAGCTTTGAGATATTGTGGCAAAAAAGAAAAGAGGTTTTTAGCGAAAAGGCGAAATCTTTTCTTTTCCAAATAGCATACAGGCAATCGGTAGATGTATATAGAAAGAAGGGGAGAATAACCTATAAAGAAGAACTGGAACATAAAGATACTATAATGCCTGGCAAGCATGACCTAAAACGAATATTGGAACGCGCTTTAGCACAACTGGATGAACAATCGAAAGCATTGGTATTATTAAAAGACTATGAAGGTTATCACTATGAAGAAATTGCCCAAATAACCGGACTATCGGACACGCAGGTGAAGGTATACCTGCACAGGGCGCGTAAAGTGTTGAAAAATTACCTGGTAAGTGTAGAAAATATTTTATAAAAAGAGATGCTATGGTGAATAAGGAAAATTATGAAGAATATTTGTTGCTCTATGTAGATGGAGAGTTGAATGCAGAAGAGCGGCAAGAGCTTGAGGCATTTGTAAAGCTTCACCCCGAGCTGCAGGATGAAGTAGAACTTTATAGCCTGACGAGACTGACACCTGATACTGCCCATATATTTCCAGACAAAGAACTATTATTAAAAAAAGAGCCTGTAAAGAGAGCTATCAATCCAAAATACTTGTGGAGCTATGGTATTGCAGCAGGAGTAGCAGCTATATTATTTATAACATTCTGGAACAAACAAAAGCCACAGGAAAACGTGGTGATAACAACTGCTAAACATGAAACCTTTGTCCCAGCCATAAAACAGCCTGAACAAACACAAAAGCAAGTAACAATAGCTGTAAAAAATGGAAAAAAGCACCTGTTCAAAACCCATGTAAAACAGCCAGCCATCCCATTGCCAATAGCAAAAACAACAGTAAATAAAAACGATAGCGTAGCTACGGTATCAACTTATCAAAGCCCAATGGTTCCTGTTGCTATAGTCCCGGTAAAAGAAATAACAGTCACTGATACACAAAGAATCGAAAGAATAAATACCGCACAACCGGAATTGGTATCAAACAATAAAGTAGCAACCAAGAAAAGCCTGTTGGAAACGCTACCTATAGATGAAGACAAAAAGAAAGAAATAGAAAATCTGCAACATGTTGTGACAAATACCTTGCAGGAAATAAGCGTAGCTCATGAAGACATAAGAGACAAAGGGGTCGCATTTAAAATAGGCAATAAAGAATTATTCGTTGTAAGATTATAAAACACACAATTTATGAAACCAGCAAATTATGTACTTCCAATTTTAATATTGGCCTTCTCATTTAGTTATGCTAATGCTCAAGAGACTACAAATGGTCCAGAACAAAAAGACACTTCAAAAAAATACCATTATGTTTTTAGTGTAGGTAAAAATGGAGTAAAATATGAAACACCAAATAGCCAAAAGAGATCTAAAAATAAAACCCGTTTCGAAACACATTGGGTTATGATGGATCTCGGGTTTAATTTATTAACAGACAATACAAATTATAATAGTCCCGCTGCCGGTACATTTTTACATGTGCCTGATAATGCTAAAAACAGTGATCTTTTAGGCCTGCGCAGAGGTAAATCTATCAATGTAAATATCTATCCGCTAATGCTGAGATTTGCTGCTTTGAAAACAAAGAGGCAATCGATTTATATCTCTACCGGCCTGGGGCTACAATTGTATAATTTCCGCTATAATGAACCTGTTGTATTTACTAAAAGCCCTAATTCGTTCATTACTACAAACGATACTCTACACTTTAGAAAAGATAAGCTGGCATTCGATTACCTGAATGTACCACTTATGCTGACCTTTAAAACAAAATTGGGTGGACTTAATAAATGGTTAGTATACGGTGTTGGCATTACGGGAGGGTACAGAATCTCTTCATGGACCAAACAAACATCAAGTGAGCTTGGAAAAGTAAAAACTTATGACCAGTTTAACTTTCAGAATTTCAATAGCTGCCTGACGGGGGAAATAGGGATAGATGATGGAATAAGGTTTTATGTTTCTTATCAACTCACTTCGCTATATCAAAATACAATTGACCAGCACCCAATAAGCTTTGGTATCCGGTTTTTGGGCATTTAAGAATATGGATTTACGCTCCCTGATATTAATATCTTGGAGCGTAAAAATTACCACTAGTTACTGTATATTTCTTTGTAGTAAAGTTGTATGTGCCGGAAGCAAAGAGGCCATCGTCTGATGACACAACTATCTGGCCACTTAATGAAGGATTAGATGCAGTATCATGTATATAAGTGGCGATCCCGCTTTTATTTAAAAGGTATGTGCCGGGACCTTTGTAGTTATAAATTGTTACTGCTATTGCCTGGAATGCGTTTGCTGAATCAAGGAAATTTGCCAATGTATCATTGCCGTAACTTCCGCTTATAGTAAAAGTGATCCCTGCTCCTCCTGCAGTAACTAAATGCACAACAGGATCATTAGAAGACTTCCAATACACATTATTTATGGAAGCATCCATATTTATTTTATTATATATAGGATTTGGCTTATTGCTAAGGTTGTTAATGGGATCAGCATTGTAAGCTCCCGTATCACATGAAGCAACAATCGCACAAATACATGCCAAACATACAATTGCAGAGGTAAATCTTTTCATGAAATTCTTATTAGTATTATCGCATTAAAATATGCTACCACAAATAAAAGAATAAATTTTAAGTAAGTCAACTATAAGAAAATCAAAATAAGATTGACCTTATAATATTTCCCGGCAGACATATAAATATCACCAATATACCCCTTTGGCTATTTTGCTAACTTTTGCTTTTCTTTTTCTTCAATTAAGATAGGGTGTGCCTGATCAAAGGAAGCCAGCAAGGTCTTAAGCAATTTTTCTATTTCATCCCTTCCCGTTTCCTGCTTACCAAGCAATTCGATCCTGTTTAGTTCTTCAAACATATTGCCCACCTTAATAACGCTGACGCTTGATTTTAGAAAATGGGCCTGTTTTGAGATCGCATCCCAATCATCTGTCTCGAGTATAAGGTCCTTTAATTTCTCAAGACCTTCAGGCATAGTCTCAAGAAATATCTCAATTACATCGTGAATGTAACTTGGATCCTGATCTGATATTTCATACAAAAACGTAAAATCTACATTATTTTGCTGCATGTCCTGTGTGTGTGTATTCTCTGTTAGCTCTATATGTGTCTTTTCTCTTGTGACACTTAATATTTGCTGATAAAGGTCGTTAGGTTCAAATGGTTTTGAAATAAAGCCTGTCATTCCTGCCTCAAAGCACTTTTCCGATTCGCCTTTTATCGCATCCGCAGTCATTGCCAGTATCGGTATATCACTTTTTATTACGTTTCTTATATACCTGGTGGCCTTATACCCATCTACTTCAGGCATCTGCAAATCCATTAAGATCAAATCGTAAACATGTTGCTTCATCTCTTCTATCGCTTCCTGTCCGTTAACAACAATATTTACTTTTGCTCCTTGTTTTTGCAGAGTATTTCTTACTACTTTCTGATTAATCAAATTATCTTCGGCTACTAATATACTAATACCATCCAATACATTGTTATATTCTCCGTGTAAACTATTTCCCGGCATTTTTGTTTCCTGACCTAACTGGAAAGGAATGCTGAAAGAAAATGTAGAACCTCTACCGAGCGTGCTTTTGGCAAAAACATGCCCATTCTGCAATTCCACAAGCTGTTTCACAATAGCCAATCCTAATCCTGTTCCACCGTATTGGCGCGAAGTATTTAAATTGTTTTGTGTGAAACTCTCAAATATATATTCCAGTTTGTTTTCAGCAATTCCGATACCTGTATCTTTAATATCAGCCTGCAAAAATATCTTACCATCCTTCTCTCCAAAACCAGACACATTGATATCTACAGAACCATACGACGTGAACTTTATCGCATTGCCTGCCAGATTAATAAAAATTTGCTGCAAACGGATAGGGTCTCCAATCAAAACCTCAGGAACCGTATCACTTATAAAGATATTCAGTTTTACCATTTTTTCATCAGCCTTGAACCGAAGCGGGTAAATGGCTTTCATGATTGTTTGCTTAACCTTAAATGGAGATTGGTCGAACTGGAATTTCCCCGATTTGATCTTTGAGAAGTCGAGTATGTCGTTAATTATAGAAAGCAGGTTACGTGCCGATTCCTGTATATTTTCGGTAAATTCCTTTTGTTCCTGATTAAGGTCTGTGCCCATCAGCAGATTGCCCATACCCATTATACCGTTCATCGGCGTACGGATCTCATGGCTCATATTTGCCAGAAAAGCTTCCTGGGCAATTCTTGCTTTTTCTGCCTCTTTCTTGGCATTTAAGAGCTTCAATTCACTTTCTTTTCTGTCTGTGATCTCAGTAGCAAGACCGCATATATTTTTTACATTTTTCAGATTATCGAAAAGTGGGAATTTAGTAACCAGGTAATAGTGCAGCTTACCATTTATCTGTACTACTTCTTCCATAGTAGTGAAAGATTTAAATTTCAGCACACGCTCATCTGCAAGCTTATTCTCGTTATACTTTTCCTTATCAATTATAAGCTGGCGATCTGTAGATCCTATTATCGTACCGGCCTTGATCCCCATGAATTCCTCCATTTGCTTATTCACGAGGATATACCGGCCCTGTAGATCTTTAATATAAATAACCGAAGGAATATTATCTATAATATCCTGTATGAGTTTTTGCTGCATTGTCCGCTCAGCCTCCATTTCTTCAATTTCCTGCTGCAACATTTTATCATCATTGATATCCCAGATTATTACCTGCCATTCACGTACCTCGCTATCATCATTCGTGACAGGAAATACCCTACATGATATCCATTTATTAATCCCCGTGCTTGTAAAAATCTGCAGCTCGAAAGTGTTATTATAGGAGCCTGTAGCTGCCACTGCCTTCATAATATCTGACACCTGGTCTATAAAAGCTTTGGGCATACACCTAAGTATATGCACATCCAGCAGATCTTTTGCCCGCAAGCCAGCCAGATCATATACATTCTTACTTGCGAACTTTATCACGCCACGACTATTAACCACGAGGGTAGTAAGTCCGGAATTTTCGACCAGTGTTTTATATTTCACCTCGTTTATGCGCGCTTTTTGCTCTGCGATGGCCCTTTTTCTTACATTCTGGTTTATTTTATAAAGAGCAATGACCAGGAATATGCTTATCAGAATATAGCTTATCAAAGAAAAGACTACTCTCGCCTTGCTATAATATCTATTATTATTGGTTCGCAAATGAAGCAAGCTATTTTGCCTTTGCTTCATACTCTCTATATACCTGTCTATGCTTTCATTGATTATCTGGAATGTCTCCGGCTCACTGACAAGTGTTCCGTTGTTGCTATTTATTTTAGCAACAATACCCTGAGAAAGAGTGATTTTTTGATCTATCAGCTTAACTAACTCCTTTAATCCTTCCCGCTCCTCTTCATTATCGTGTGTGAGAGAAGAAAGATTTGCAATGTCAGTTTTTATATGTGCAACATATTCGTTGAGTTTCTCAACATAAGCGGGATCGCGTGTTAGCAGGTACTCATTAAGAGAAGATTCTATTTTCTGATTATCAGCGTCGGCAGATTTTATATTATTTATTACATCGTTGGTATGTATTACCAACTGATCGGATTCCGAAGAGCGTTCGTAAAGAACGTACGCTTGCAGCAGATATATTATGAAGAAAACAGCTATCGTGCTGTTAATTATCAAAAAAGACCTTTTAAGTTGTGATACAACTGTGCTAACCGGCTTTCCTGATATCTTATTTGAGGGCATCATTAATCAATATTTTAATTCTATCATCTCCCTCATCCATCTATATGAAGCAAAATAATTATTGATTTACGATATGGTTGATATGACAGAGCCTTATTAACAAATGGTTATCTAATTCGGTTTCTCGATATTTACATTGCATAATTTTTACATGTTTATATAGCATAATTTGATATGCTTATATTTAGCGAACATCTTTACAAATATCAAAAAATTTAATTTAACTTATGCTGTAAGGCCACGATTGGGACAATTGTATCTCTCTCTAATTGGTAATAGAGAAATAATTCATAATATTTTTATAATATAACCTAATCAACTATTTTTGCTTAAAGGATTTGGGAACATCATAGAAAGGCGTATAAAGAAAAGAGAGAGTGAAAACTAACCAAATACACTATGCAATATAGATTGAAGATTCTACCCCGCTGGATAATATTTTTACTTGATCTATTTTGTATCCAATTCTCCCTATTTTTTTCATTTTTATTACGATTCAACTTTAATTTACCTGAAATCAGCAGGTATGAGTTAAAAGTTGCGCTAATAGTTGCCCCTGCAATAAATGCAATATTATTCTATCTATTTAAGAGTTATGCAGGTATTATAAGACATACTAATATTGAAGATACCTTTAGATTACTTATTGTCAACTTTGTAGCATCCCTAACATATTTTGCTATCAACCTGGCTATGTATAGCCACTACAATGGAATGCACTTCTTTCCATTTTCTGTAATTGCCATAAACTTCTTCACAATCAATTTTATCCTTATTTCTTACCGCTTACTGGTTAGATACTGTTTTAAGTTTTATAGTCTACACAGAGGAGTAGAACAAAACAAAATTAAGGCAGCTGTTTACGATACCAGTGAACAGGGATTACATATAAAGAGTGTAATCAACGACCTTCCGGGGGGTGACATTTATATTTCGGCTTTTCTTGATGATATAGTTGGTAAAGGGGGTAAATTGATGGAAAGCCTGCCTATTTATCATACAGATGAACAAAGCATAAAGAAACTGAAGGAAGAAGGATTTGAGTTGCTGATCATTGCCAACAGAAACATACATAAAGATAAA
>DATNFP010000210.1:0-10011 GCA_035606335.1 Flavipsychrobacter sp.
AGAGTGACAGTAACAGAGCAACTACTGTTATTGACAAGATTAATTGTAGTTGAAGTGCTCTGAGCATTGGCATAATAAATAATACCAAACGTGAGGATTAATGTGAGGATTAAGTTTTTTTTCATTTCTCTCTGTTTTAAGGTTAAAAATTTGGAAGTGATTTTCAGTTAAAGGAATCGTCGAAGTCGTTGGAACTGGAGTGGAGGCGCGTTACTCTATGTAATTGTTATTGTAGCAAGTAGCGCCATTGTCTGTCTCTATCCTTATATGGTATCACAGGTAATCTGATTAACCGTGGTTGAAGTGCTGAGAGCGCCTAGAATAAATAATACTCAGTAAATAAAAATGACTGTTAGAATTACGTCTTTTTCATCTCTTAAAGTTTAAGTTAAAAATAATTATCATCTAAACTAATAAAATTTTAACAAAAAGTTACTTTTTCTATTGAAATTTAGTAATTTAAAGCTATATTTAACTCTTGGTTAAACATTGCAAAGGGAGTTAGCCGAAAATCCCTTTTAAAGAGTAGGTTTTAATAGTTTTTAATAAGTTTTTATGGGTAGAAGAACTTTACTTTTTCTTACATTATTGACTTTTTCCTTTGGTACTCTATCACGCGCTCAAAATATTATAAGCGAAGGTTTCGAAGGTGCAAGTTTTCCTCCGACAGGTTGGACATCTGCGGATATAGTAGATGATGGTTGTTGTGGACCTTTCTCTTCCTATAATTGGCAACAAATGTGCAGCTTTTGTAATTATCCTGGTAATCAGCCTAACCCTGCTGCACATACAGGCAATGAGATGGCTTATTATGATAGTTGGAACAGTGATGGGGGTAATCAAGCTGAATTATATACATCCGCAATGGATTTTTCTCCTTATACTGTTGGTAAAATCACAGTTTCATTTTGGATGTATAGAGATATAGAATTTTATGGAGATGACAATATTTCTGTGTATGTAAATACATCTGCTACCTCATCTGGAGGAACGTTTTTAGGTACCATATACAGAGAAGGATCCGATTTTCCATCGGTTTCAGCAACAGGCTGGTATCAATATATTTATACGATACCCTCCTCATATAGTGGCACATCTAATTACATAATATTTCAGGCAAACTCAAGTTATGGTTACGATATGTTTCTTGATGATGTATCTGTAGATCATCAAGTAAATCCTCCAACAGTCACAGACTACACTTATTGCCAATATGCTCCAACGTCACCACTTGCGGCTGTGGGAGCCAACCTTAAATGGTATACAACCCCAACAGGCGGCACAGGTGTTTCCACAGCCCCAATTCCTAACGATTCATTTCCTGGTACATATACCTGGTATGTAACTCAAACAATTGGCGGGCTGGAAAGCAGTACACGTGCTGTGCAGACTGTGTCTGTTTTTGCGCAACCCCCGGTTCCGTATACTGCCACTGCTGCTTATACTTACTGCCAGTTTGAAAATGCGAGCATACTTACCGCTATTGGTCAAAATTTAACATGGTATAATTCAGCTACAGGCGGCGCAGGCAACCCAATAGCTCCTACTCCTTCTACTTTAACTCCCGGCACATTTACTTACTATGTCTCTCAAACGGTGCATGGTTGTGAGAGCGAGAGGTTGCCAATAACAGTTACTGTGATTGCTAAACCTACTCCACCAACAGCAACATCTCCTGTATATTATTGCCAAAATGATGTGGCTACACCATTAACCGCATTCGGAGCCGATATACATTGGTATGAATCAGCTACCGGTGGTGTTGCTTCAGCAATAAATCCAACTCCTTTAACAACATATCCTAATGATACAGTTTACTATTATGCTACACAAACCATAAATGGCTGTGAAAGTGATAGGACTCCCGTACAGGTTATAGTAAAACCCAAACCCAACGCTGTAATTGTCGGTAGCGCCCCATACGTTTGTCAGTATGATACAATGGATTTCACGTATTTTGGAAATGCAACAGGTACTGCTGCATACGAATGGACAATTCCAAACGGTGGTGCTGTGCTAAGTGGTAGTGGACAAGGTCCATTGCTGGTCCGTTTCGATTCGTTCGGTCATCAAGTTGTTACGCTTTCTGTTACTACAGATGGTTGCACAAGCGCGCTTGCTACATATAATGTTGATGTAAGACAAGCACCAACTTTGCAGGTAACGATGCAAAAAGATGGATGTGCTGACCAGGTAATACCTGTTCAAACATCAAATCCTGATGAATCTATAACCCAGTATGTATGGAATTTTGATGGTGGTAATATCGTATTTGGTAGCACAGGTCCCGGGCCTTATGGTGTCACCTGGAATAACCAGGGAACTTATGTGGTCCAGCTTACGGCTATAGCAGCTAAATGTCCTTCGCTTACAATAAATGATACTATTAATATTCATCCTTTAGGTGATGCCCATATTGAGCATGTAAGCGATCTGAACCCATGCGCCGGAGACAGCATCAATTTTGCTACTGAATCATATAATCCGGCATATTTCTATCAATGGACACCTGCTAATTATTTCGGGACTCAAAATAATAGCGGTAACGTGTATGGCTACATTAAAAACAGCGGTATGATCATGCTGCAGGTAACAACTGATTATGGTTGTGTGTCTGCCGATAGTGTAATGCTTATTACACATGCCTGCTGTGATCTCCAGTTCCCTAACGCGTTCTCTCCGAACGGAGATGGTAAAAATGATGTATTCAGGCCACTGCCCGGACAGGGAACCCACCAGATAAAAAGATTTACTATTGTTGACAGATGGGGGCAATCAATGTTCGAAACAAACAATGAAAGTGAAGGATGGGATGGCAAGCACAATGGCGTGCCACAAGACATAGGCACATACTATTATTACATCAATTATGTGTGCTCTGATGGAAAAACATATAACAAAGAAGGCGTGATTGTTTTAGTGAAATAAAACATAATAAATTACTTATGAGAAAGGCTACCTATAGGTAGCCTTTCTCGTTAAATAAATATATTGATTTAACTGTTCTGAAACATTTATTTAAAATGGTTTGGGAGATGTGTTTTTTGTGAAATACATCTTTTCAAACATCCTGTATGTGAGCAGAAACAATAACGGGCCAAACCTTAAAGGTTCTGATATTTTGATGTGCCTCAATCCTTCCCAAAATGTAATTAATTCAAAGATCACAGCATAAGTGCAAAGCGTCAGGCTTATATACAGCCGTATCGGAGTAATTCTTTTAGCTTGTCTGAAATTCGTCAGCAGAAATACAAGAAATAATGTATAACCAATAATAGAACTATTAAGTGTTGCTACCGTATGTAAATTCGTGAATGCAAAGCTCGGGAATGAAAAGCCAAATAGAGAAAATAAAGGTAATACCTGAATCTTTAAATCTTTAAAAAGAAAACTTCCTCCCATCTCAAATTGGTAGATAAAAAGGTGAGAAAAAAGCAGTCCGTTGATCAATATATCTTTTGAAGCTCTCTTCATGCTTCTACATTAATATCAATTTATATCAAATTTAATAAATTGATAAAATATTACCTGTAAATATTTTAAAAAAGAAGGGAGCCGCTATTTGAGCAGCTCCCCATTTACAAAAATATATTAATGTTGATTTGATTTTGATGGATCTGATGTATAGGCTCCAAGGTCTGTGCTATATGTTATATTGCCTTTGCCGAAAGCCGGTGAGCTGGCTTGCAAATGATAATCATTACTTGTAGTAGCACCATTAGGCGTTGATACCTTACCGTCAAAAGTTTTGAAAAGAGGATCATTGTTGCCTACGGCAGTAGAAATAATATCTGTAGATTGAGGTCTGCCAACACCATCACCAGGATAAAAATTACTTCTTAGAGGAATAGAAACATTAGGGGTAACTGTGGTGTCTGTAAAATTATCAATAGAGGCATAAAAAAGATTATTACCATATTTAGTATTATTGGTATCAGCATCAACAAAGATTTCCAATCCCTGGTAATTATCTACCATGATGTTATTATATATATTCCCAACAGCATTTAAACCAACCGAAACACCTCTGCCCGGCTCTGCTGCGCCTCTTCTCCAGCCATTGCATACAAATGTGTTATTATACACATTCACTTTGGTTTGCGGGAATGGCACTGTGCTGCTCGTTTCAAGCTTTACACCGGTACCTGCCTGGCTATAGACTACATTATATGCAACATCCCCTGTAACACCTAATTTTAAATTAATTGCTTCACCATCTGTGCTGCCTGAGCATTGAATAGTGTTGCGCAATATTGTAAGTTTTGCGTCATCCTCGAGGCGTACAATATCATCCTGACCATTAGTGATCCACGAGTCTTCTATATCAACATTAATAGGAGCATGTACAAAAAGTGTTTTTCTTGGGCTACCGGTCGGATCAGGGCCACCTGTATTATCTATATGCGTCCATTTAATTGTTACAGATTGTGCACTGTCACACTGAAAGCCACCCCATGTTCCGGGCTTGTTAGCATCTGAATTAAAATAGATCGGCTGATCTTTTGTGCCCACTAATAGTAGTACGCCTTGTATATTTATTTGTGCGTTATTTTTTACTATTACTGTTACATTTTGTTGTGAAGCTAATGTATCACCTAGTTTAACAGTCAAGTCACCGGTAATAGTATAGGTATTACCCGATGTAAGTGTACCTTTTACAAACCCTGAGATATTACCCGGTGCAATAGGGTTTGATGGCGGAACAGTAGGGGTTATTACCTTAGTTGTGTCTTTTTTTGTGCACGAGGCTGATACTAATGCTATTATAGTACCGAGAAGTAGAAAATAGAATTTTTGCTTTTTCATGTTATTCATTTTTAGTTTTTATTTATTAGTTGACATATCTGAATCCAATTAGGAAATTTGAATAATACACGTCTTTGGTTACGAGCAGCGAGTGTATCTTGTCATAGGTTGCCGTGTTTAAAAGATTATTGAATTTTCCAAAAACAGAGAAGTGTTTATTTAAAGCATATTCACATGAAAAGGAAAGAAATGATTCAGGCTGCTGATAAAAATCATCGCCATAAATAGGATATATGACTGATAAGGTTTTCCCGAGATATTCATAAGCCAACTGTGCAAAAAATCTTTTATTTCTATCTCTATACAACAAGCTAACGTTCACAGTATTATTCGTTTCTCCCTGCATGGGCCTTTTCTCCAGCCTGTCGGTATTGGTTGTTCCGGCCAGAGGATCTGTATAAGATTTGATAGAATATATAACTGAATTGAGAAAGGTATAGTTTCCTGTTATTCCGAAATTTCCAAGATATTTAGTGAATACTAACTCAGCGCCATACACAGTTGCTGTGCCATTGTTTACAGGCATTATATCTGATCCACCAACATATGCTGTCTCAATGGGGTCCTGTATTTTTTTATAGAAAGCACCAATAAAAAGTTGTTCTTCGCCTTTAGGATATAGTTCATAGCGTATATCATAATTATCGGCTATAGAATGTTTTAGAAAAGGATTGCCGGACGTAGTATTAGAAGAAGATATACTGGGCAAACTGTTTGGTACAAGCTCATAGTAATTAGGCCTTGAAATAGATTTAAAATAAGACAGCCTTATGTTTGTTTTGCTATTAAGTTTATAATTAAACAGAATGCTTGGCAAAACATCTGTATAGTTTTTATCTACACCATTTACATTTCCGGGATAGGGAGTATTAATTGTAAATCCCTGATCTGTTATTTCAGTACGGACACCGCCAAATAGATCTATCTTTTTAAATGAGATTTTTGCTTGTGCAAAACCGGCAGTAACATTTTCGAAGGCGTGATAATCATTTACGTCATAGTCATATGTTCCTTTGGCTGTATATACTATCCATTGCGCATCTTGAATATTTGTAAATACTGTTTTGATACCACTTAATGGATCAACAGTCGGCCTTAGATCATATTCATCCTGGAGGTTATAACGTTTTTTTTGCCGATATAGGCCACCTATTTTTAAATCAATCAATGTGCTTCCAATGATGTTTTTATAACTTAAATTTGCTAAAGCACTATTGTCCTTATCGTCATTGTGCTGCCATATTCTTGTTACGTCATCAAAATAGTCAGGTGTAATTCTAAATGTGTATGGGCCATTTATGCTACCCGTAGTGTGTACGGTGTCAATTTTTTTGTTTACACTTATATCTGCTCTGTCTGGCGATCTTTTGGTAGCATCAGAATAAATACCTGCCCAGTCGAAATAGAAATGATTTGATATTATATGCCTTCCTTCTACTTTAAGATTTTCAAGTAATTCATGGTTAGTAAGTGAAAGGTAATCGGTGCTTATAGGGCCAGTGCCAGGCACAGTTCTTCCACCATTACCTCCCATTATAGATGTGTCGATGCTTAATCGTGCTTGCGCAAGCTGGCTATATATGAGCACATTATTGACAATTATCTTATTGCGGTCATTTATTTTATAATCTGCATGAAGTGTGAGAGCATTATTTAGCTGTTGAGTAGAATATAGTACGTTTGATACATCGCTTATTGCAGGTATAGAATTACGAACATCCGGTACAATCTGATTAAAAACTGAATTATCAGCATAATACTGATTTTGGAAATTATCAGCTACGAGAATACCCAGCTTATTGTCTAAAAACCTTTTGCCGTACGTAATAGTGGCTGTGCCATTGGGCGGGGCATCTTTATCTGTAAATTCCATATTTGTACGGCTAAAATCTCCCGGTTGCGCAACATAGCTGCTACCAAATCGTTCATTTAAGCTTTTCTGCTGAATATCACTTTTTGAGAAATCCGTGAATGATCTGTGGAAAAAGATATTACTATAACCTAACGCAGCGGAAACTACAAACAGAGTTGAATCCGGTGCATCTTTCATTATCATGTTTACTGTACCGCCTATAGCATCTCCTTCCATTTCCGGCAATAAAGTTTTGCTGATCTCAATTTTCTCCAAAATATCAGATGGTATAATATCTAATGGAACAGACCTTGCCTTTTCATCTGGACTGGTAATTTGTACGCCATTTATCAGTGTGTTATTATAGCGTGGTTCAAGCCCCCTAACTATGGCATAAGATTCATCGCCTCCAGTATTTTTTTGCAACGTAATGCCGGACATTCTCTGTAAAACATTCGCTGCATTTATATCAGGGGATCGTTGTATGGCTTCTGCAGAAATAACATTCGTAATGTTATCGGCATTTTTTTCTGAGATACGGGATGAGTATTCTTTTCCATTATCAATTTTGCCAAATATGTTTACGTCAGAAAGGGAATTATTTTTTTCTGTAAGCGCTATAGCAAAAAAGTTTTCTTTATTATTCTCAACTTCTATTTCCTTTGCAATTGTATCATATCCAATATACTCGACTATTAATTGATAATTGCCGGAGACTACATTCTCAAATACAAAGTTTCCGTTAGCATCAGTAGCGCTCATTTTTTTTTCATTGCCATTTTTAAGGACAACGAGCGCGCTTAATAGTTTTTCCTTGGTCGTCTTATTCGTTACGCTCCCTTTTACAATGTTTTGTGCTGAAAGGTTAAGTGAAAACGCAATTAAAGAGATGAGAAAAGTGTAGAAAAATGGTTTCATGCCTGGAAAACTTCAGGCAAATGTTGAAAATTTACATGCAGGAAATCTGGAGAAAAATAGAAATAATACTAATGTAACTATTATATAACCTTTTAATAATAGTTATTATAAAAATTCAGATTTAATTCAGTATCCATTCAGAATTTAAACAAAATGTATTCAGTTTCTTCAGAAAGATTACAACGGAGGTTAAACTAAAAAGTAATTCCCATATAAGTCTATATGGGAATTATAAAGAGGGATATTTAGTATTGACTAATTAGCGCTTACAGCTTTCTGTACCAGTTCTGCAGCTTCACTTAATAATATAGCAGATTCAACTTTTAAACCAGAATCTTCAATCAATTTTTTTGCCTGCTCTGCATTTGTACCCTGCAAGCGAACTATGATTGGAATATTGATATTGCCAAGCTTATTATACGCTTCGATAACGCCCGCTGCAACACGATCGCAACGAACTATACCACCAAATATGTTAATCAAAATCGCTTTTACATGAGGGTCTTTCATTATAATACGGAATCCTGCTTCCACTGTTTGGGCATTGGCAGTACCCCCTACATCAAGGAAATTGGCTGGTTCGCCACCAGCCAGTTTAATCATATCCATAGTTGCCATCGCAAGACCTGCTCCATTAACCATGCAACCAACGTTGCCATCGAGTTTTACATAGTTAAGGTTGTATTCTCCTGCTTCCACTTCGGTTGGGTCTTCCTCGCTTTTGTCACGCATGTCTGCAATATCAGTATGGCGTATCAAGGCGTTATCATCCAAGTTCATTTTACAATCTACTGCTATTACCTTATCGTCAGCCGATTTGAACAGCGGGTTGATCTCAAGCATTGAACAATCCAATCCCGCATATGCGTTATATAAGTTGGTAACAAAAGAAACCATGTTTTTAAATGCAAGACCTGACAAGCCAAAATTGAATGCAATTTTGCGTGCCTGGAATGGTTGTAAAGGGAAATTTGGGTGTACCCATTCTTTAAATATTTTTTCAGGGGTGTTGTGTGCAACCTCTTCTATATCCATGCCCCCTTCGGTACTATACATGATCACATTTTGCTTCTTTGCCCGGTCGAGAAGTATAGAAAGATAAAATTCTTTGCGTTCGCTTGGGCCATCATAATACATGTCTTGCGCTACGAGTATTTTATTTACTCTTTTACCCGCAGCTCCTGTCTGGATGGTAACAAGGGTATGGCCGAGTATATTTTTTGCTACACGCTCTACGTCTTCCGCACTTTTTACCACTGCTACACCATGCTGTTCAGGTACTTCTTTCATTGCTCCTTTTCCGCGACCACCCGCATGTATTTGAGCTTTAACCACAGCGAATTTGCTGCCTGTATTTATAGATATTTGTTTGTAAGCATTTACAGCATCGTCAACTTTATCAACAGCAATACCTTCCTGTGTAGGAACGTTATACCTTTTTAATAACTCTTTAGCCTGGTATTCATGCAAATTCATGATAGCAAAAATTTTGGCGAAGATAGCGCAAAATGGGTATGTTGCAATATGAAAGACATATTACTAAAATAAAGAACCTTCTGTATGTATTACAGGAGCATGGATTTTAGTATGGCAATGCTTATTAAGCTGCTCAATAAGATATTTTATTAACTCAGGAGAGTGCAATTCTTCGTGCTGGTGCATAAAAAAATAGCATGTTTCCAACCCCTCATTCATCCATTTTTTAATACGTTCTACCCATTCATCAATCCGGCTGTAATCTGTAGGGTGCAAGGAATTACCTACAAAGCGTATAAACGTTTCCGGTGTAGATAAATGCATGTGCACACAATCGCGCCTTCCGGCAGCGTCTGTGATGACGGTTCCCCGTTTGTATTTTCTCAGGAAATCGTATAGGTCTTTATTATATCCTCCCGGCGTAGCATACCAATCCGGGTGGCGTAACTCAAGAAAAAGATCCATGTCTGTTGGAATATCATCTATAAATTCCTCAATAGTGGGCAACTGCTTCAGGCCCATTTGCGGATGGGGCATCAGGAAAATGGGGCCCAGGTTCTCCCCAAATTCAGACACTACGGAAAGAAATGCATCCACCTCTGGTTTGGCATCTTTTAGCCGTCTGAAATGGGTTATAGATTGAGTGAATTTTGGGCAAAACTTAAAATCTTTTGCTACCATACTTTTCCACTTTTTTACCTGCTCTACAGGATGGAGATTGTAGAAAAAGCCATTAAATTCTATAGAGTTAAATTGCTGGGCATAATAAGAGAAAAAGTCTTTTTCTTTTGTGCCTTTGGGATATAATTTTCCAACCCAATCCTTTCTGCCCCATTTGGCACAACCAACATAGAATTTAGTTTTCCCCTTTCCCTTTTTCAGCACCTCTTTATTTACCTCCGGATCGGGTGGGAGAGTGAAGTCTATTTTTTTTAGTTCAGCATCGGATACCTTACCGA
>DATNFP010000211.1:0-8964 GCA_035606335.1 Flavipsychrobacter sp.
TCTTAATAACGTAAGGGCAGGTATTACATGAAAACATTACAAGCAGCCCTTCGGAAGTAACAGCCTTTGATAAAGTTACAAGTTCACCATTCGTTGATTGCATTGCAACATTTTTTACAGAACCGGGAATTTCACTACCAATAGGCAGACTGGAAATATGATTTGACTGTGCAAACATGTTAAATGGCATTACTAACGCAACACTTAATATTATTGAAGCAGCTGCCAATGTAATCTTACTCATAGGTAATATTTTTCTAAAGTTAGCTAATTAAGCGTATCTAAAGTTAGCTAATTAAGCGTAAGAGAGTTTTAAATAAAATGTAAAAAATTATCTACTTGGTATCCAGGCTGATCTGCTCATCACCGGGTTGATAAGGTAAATAAGTGATAATGAATTGAAACATCTCATCTGTTGATTTCATACTTCCATTTCTATCCCTCACTACCTGTGGCGGACTGAAAGGATTATACAGGTTTTGTTTTGTGTTATCATATACTCCTTCGGCAACAATTGTACTACCAGCAGGTATCTTCACCATTTTTTTAAATGTATAGAAGTACTGCCAGTTAAAGTCCCAACGGGGAATGGATATTAAACGGATGGTATCCCCATTTGGCTTTAATGCATAGGCTTTAAAGCTCTTGCCTAACAAGTGCATGTGTGGATTTATGGTAAGAACAGATATATCCTGCCCTATCGTAAACCTGCTAAAGACTTTCTTCACGGTATTAGGCATTATGATCAGATCAGGCAATACAGGAGAAACTCCCAATGTGCCCAACTGAAACTCCTGTACCGGCCTGGTAGGAGGCACTTTTGAAAAGAATACGTTTATATAAGAGCTATCCCATATATCCTTATTCTTTGTAAAACCGTAATGTAGGTCATTCAGTAAGAACGCTCCTTTACGAGGTAGCATGTACCCTCCTATTCCCTGTGGGTATGGCTTTACAAAAACACCGGGCAAATAATTTACAACAGATTTTTCCAATGTAGGATAGGTGCCATCGTCATTAGGTATGCCTAATTTTTGATACGCTTGTAAAATAGTTGTGTCTTCCACCATATTCACATCACACAATCCATCGAAAACATTTTTCTTTTTATCGAAATCATATTTTATCATATCACCATTTACATGATGTACAACGTTATTATTGCCGGGCACAAATTCAATCACACTTGCGAAAGTATCGTGCGGCAATTCAAAAGGGACTTTGACCAATAAAAATCTGTCGCCACTATTTGCTTTGAGAAAATATGGCTGAACCGGCAAGCGTAGATCCGGTTTACCGATGTATGAACCATAAGGATATGTAGGTTCAGGGGGTAATTTATCTTTAGGCCCTTCAGGAGCGCCTTGTTTCACCCATTTCTCAATGGTTTCTATATCCTGATCACTTAAAATGCGTTGCCCCACGAATTCGGTATAATGAGGATCTGCCGGCCATGGGGGCATCAACCTTTCTCTTACTACATAATCAATAGAAGATGCATATTGTTTAGCATCTGAATAGGTAACAAGAGAAAAATGTGCTGTTCCATTTGGACGATGACAAATAGTGCAATTTTGATAAAGTATGGGAGTTATATGCTCTGTAAAAGTTATATGGGCAGGGATACTTTCTTTATTACCGCATTCAGTATAAACAACTATAAATGATAAAAAAATAAGAGTGCTAAATACTTTTCTTTGCATGTCTTTTGTGTGATAGTTTTCCCAGCAGAATACTAACGTTCAGTTCGTATCCTATCAAAATTACCAATGTGTTTAACCATACCCAAACCATAAACGCAGTTAAAGTGCCTATGGAACCATAAACTTTGTTATAATTAATAAAGTTATTTACCAGGTAGAAAAAGACCAGGCTGGTAATAACGCTAAGTAACGTTGCAAAAATAGACCCAACCGAAACGAATTTAAAACGGTGTGTGAGGGATGGGCCATACGTATAAATAATGCATATGGCACAAAATATAATAATAACGAAAATTAAAAGACTCAATAATTTAACCGCAAGTATGTTGTGAAATATTTTAAGGACATAAAAGTTCAAACGTTCAGTTTGAATGATTAATATGGCAAGAGAAACAATCATTACACCTATCAATACAAAAGTCAGCTTAATAGCTGTCCATCGGCGCGATAAGCTCGACCGCTTTTTATATAATGCCAGGCTCCTGTCGAAGCTTCTCATCAATCCCATCATGCCATTGGATGAAAAGAACAATATCAAAACAACGCCAAAACCAAGTACATCATTTCTTTGAGTATTCATAAAGTCAATTACAACCTTACTTACCGACTGATAAATGTAATTGTTAGGTGTAACTAACCTTAACGTTGTCAGGATAGTTTTTTGAACACCATTAAGTGGCAGATATGGCACAAGAGATAATAGGAACAAAAAGGTTGGCGGCATAGCCATCAGGAAATTGTAAGTAACAGCCGCAGCTCTCTCTATAAGCTTAATGTTATTGAGCTCCCGTATGAAAAAACGTGATACCTCATATAGGGTAACTCTCTCTTTTCCCGGCAATACTACCTTTTTAGTAGCATCTATTACCGACCGTACCGGAGGCCATTTATATATCCTTAGTTCCAGTTTCGTCATTCGAGGCGAAAGGTATCAAAGATTTTTAAGTATAAAATCAGTCATTCTCGTATACAAGTGATAACGGGTATTGCCGCCATATATGCCATGGTTTTTATTAGGATAATATTCACTTTCAAATTGCTTATTGGCTTTTATTAAAGCATCAGTGAGCATTACTGAATTTTGAAAATGTACATTATCGTCGGCAGTACCCGCAACAAGCAATAATTTTCCCTTCAAAAGGCTTGCCATTTTTTCAGGAGCATTGTCATCGTAGCCTTTTTCATTTTCCTGTGGCGTGCGCATGTACCTCTCGGTGTAAATATTGTCATAAAAACGCCAATTGGTGACGGGTGCGATAGATATTGCTGCTTTGAACACATCATTTCCCTTCAGGATACAGGTAGCACTCATAAACCCACCATAGCTCCAGCCCCAGATGCCTATGCGACCTTTATCTACATAAGGCAAGCCTCCAAGATATTTTGCCACAGCTATCTGATCATCGCTTTCCAGTTTGCCCAACTGCAAATAGGTTTTCTTCCTGAATTCTTCTCCCCTGAACCCTGTACCAGTCCCATCAGCACAAACAATGATATATCCTTTTTCAGCCAGCATCTCATGCCAGAAGAAATCGCCAACAGGAAAACGATCAGCTACCTGCTGAGAATTTGGTCCGCTATATTGATACATCAGTACCGGGTATTTTTTATTGCTATCAAAATTTGGAGGAGTTATTATCCAGGCATTCAGCTTTATATTATTTGCACCTCTTACTTTAGTTAAACTGATATTGCCCAGATCATATTCATTCATTTTCTGCTTCAGTTCCCTATTATCTTCCAGAGTACGGATAATTTTTCCGTTTGCATCACGCAGGTAATAAACAGGAACAGAATTCAGTTCTGAATACCTATCGAGGAAAAAATTATAACCATCACACGGGGTAATGCCGTGCATACCTTTCTCTTCTGTGAGGCATTTTTTGTCCTTTCCTTCCCAGTCTATTGCATATAGCTTGCGCTGGAGGGGTGAAACCTCTGCTGAAGTATAATAAACCATGTCACGAACCGTATCTACACCTATCAATTCATCCACATCATAATCACCCTTTGTAAGAAGAGTTAATTTTTGACGATGCCAGTCCCAGCGACAAAGGCGGTTGTAATTTTTTTGTTCACTATTAAATATAAACGAGTGACCATCCGGCAAAAATCGAAGATTGTCATTTATCTCTATATAGTACTTGTTTTCTTCTGTATAAATAACATCTGAAGCGCCGGTAACAACATTTGTTAATAGTAACTCCAACTTATTCTGATGGCGGTTCATACGATATATGCAGAGCTCATCGGGATTTAATGTCCACTTTATTCTTGGGATGTATTGGTCGGTTTCAGTTCCTATAGATGCGTTAATAGTTTGCTTGGTTGTTACATTGTAAAGCTTTATTTGCACAATAGAATTACGTTCACCTGCTTTGGGGTATTTATAAGTATATAAAGTCGGATATAATGCATCGTACATCGGTATAGTGTATTCAGGCACGAGGCTCTCATCAAAGCGGTAATAGGCTATGCGCTTACCATCTGGTGACCAGCTATAAGCCTGGGTAAATTCAAATTCTTCTTCATATACCCAATCACAATTTCCATTTATTATTTTATTCTTTTCGCCATCAGTAGTAACGGGTATTGTTTGATCGCTTGAAAGATCTTTATAATAGAGGTTATTATCTTTTACAAAAGCTACTTTGGCTCCGTCGGGAGAGAAAGAGGCATGAAGCACTTTATCATAATCCAGCAATTGGATGCTTCCTGTTTTAATATCATAAACGTACACGCGATACAATACTGAACGACGATAGATATGCTGACCATCAGTCAATAGCAACAACTTTTGTTCATCATTACTAAAAATATAATCTTCGATATTGATCTTCTTTCCACCTAATGTTTGTATTGCATTATCAAATATCGTTTTGCCTTTGCTTCCTGTTTCCAGATCGTAAACATGTATATATTGATGCCCATTGTCAGCATCGAGTTGTGTATAATGCTTCCCATCCTTCATAGCATTAAAGCCCGGAACATTCTTTATCCTGAATGTGTAGTTGGTCCAGAGATCGTCGAGGGTTATTTGTTTTTTTGTTTGAGCTGTTGAGCTATAAGTTGCAGATAAGAATAACAGTATCCATAAGTAGCGCATATGCAAAAATTAAAGTGCGCTCAAAAATAGCATGTTACACTCATAGCGAGAAATGTGCCTCTTATTAAAGAGGGGGAAATAAATAGTGAAAAGACAATATACAGATACTAAAATGTAACACCAAAGCGTTATATTTATACTGGTATAGAATTTATTGTTGAACTTATTAAACATGTGTCGAATGAAAAAGATGATGTTATTAATGGCGTTTGCCTGTTTTACTATAACTGCATTTGCAAAATCCGAATCCAATCTTTCAACCCAGATACTTTCTTTTATTACAACAAATCCGTATGCTGCTACGCAAGATGATGTTTCGTCGCTACTCGGGAAGCCACTCAAAACTGAGGAAAGTAAAAACCAAAGCGTCTGGTACTATAAAACAGATAACAATACCCTGACTATATATTGGGATAGTCGTGTAGATAAAATGGAAAAACTTTATTTTAATACATTAACAACAGCAGAAAAATCTGCATGGGATAACAATACTGCGCATCTGCTAAAAACGGGAGAAACAGCGCTGACTGAAGCTATAAAAATATTAGGTGCTCCAAAAGATATGATGATAAAAGCTAATAGTCAGCAACTGCATTATGCCTATGCAAATAATGTGTTGAATTTATTTTTCAGGAAAGGAACCCTGGTTACTTACACTCTGTATTAATAATCTATTGTCGCTTGAATTCCCCTATCTATTAATGCTTCACATTTTGGGCGAAGGAAATCGAAACTGCCTTTCTTTACCCCATATTTCCCTTTACTGTGGATGATCATAGCACATTGTTCTGCCTGTTCAGGTGAATGCTCGCATACATCTACAAGGGATTCTATTACCCAATCGAAAGTATTTACTTCATCATTCCACACAATGAGATTATGTAACTCCTCAGTGAGTACATCCAGCTCTTCCTGCTCTTGTGTTTGCCATTGAATACCAGGGCGGTTTTCCAAATTGGCGCTCATATACCTCTAATATTTTAAGTAAAGTTACGCAAGTAATGATAAAAAATTCAAGTTATACATTATTATTTTTTTATTTATTTCCTGTTTGCTCTATTTAAAAAACATCAATTCAATCGAATTAGGAACGAGTTTTTTATCTTGCCTGATTATTTCTTTTCTAAAAAAATAAAGGAGTGTTTACCAAAAAGAAAATGGAAGAACTGGATAGAATAAATCCGGAAGAAATACATAGTATTAATAAAAATAATATAATTATTATATTGGATGACGTGCGTAGCATGCATAATGTAGGCTCGGTGTTCCGTACGTGTGATGCTTTTGCTGCGGAAGCGATCTATCTATGTGGGTATACCCCTACTCCTCCCCACCGGGATATCCACAAAACAGCATTAGGCGCAACCGAAACTGTGAAATGGCAGCATTTTGAAAAGACAATAGATGCAGTAGTGGCTGCTCAACAAGCCGGGCACAAGATATTTGCTGTAGAACAAACACATAACAGCACAGCATTAAACCAATTTACCTGGTATGGTGAAAAAATAGCGCTTGTTTTTGGCAATGAAGTAAGCGGAGTAAATGAACAAGTGCTAAGAGTAGCCGACGGAAGTATAGAAATCCCCCAATGGGGTTCCAAACATTCGCTGAATATATCTGTAAGCGTGGGTATTGTGCTTTGGGAAATGGTGAGAAATGCCCATAAAATGTAAGACCCATTCTTGCAGAATGGGTCTTCTTCAGTAGGTATCTCTTATACTCTGAATTCTCTTTATACCCGGAATATCCAGTTGTGAGTATCTTTTTTGCGTCCGTAGCGGATTGCAGCCAATTCTTCTTTCAGCCAGTTTGTTACTTCCCATTTTTCTACAGGAGGCAATACCATTTCATCATCATGATAAGTGAGCTTACCTATTGGAGCTATAGATGCGGCTGTACCTGTTCCAAAAGCTTCACGTAACTGACCATTCTTTGCAGCCTGTTCTATTTCATCGATACTGATCGGTCGCTCTTCCACTACCATTCCTTTTTCACGTAATAGTGTAATTACGCTATCGCGGGTAACGCCTTCCAATATGGTATCTTTTGACAAATCAGGAGTTATCGCTTTATCGCCAATGATGAAAAATACATTCATTGTGCCTATTTCCTGCACATATTTATGCTCAAAGCCATCTGTCCACAGTATCTGGTCATACCCCATTTCCCTTATTTGCATAGTAGGATACATGCTCATTCCGTAGTTACCTGCAGCCTTGGTAAAACCAATACCACCAGGGAATGCGCGAACATATCTGTCCTGAACATATATAGATACAGGCTTACTATAATATGGTCCAGCCGGACTTGTGATAATAACAAAAGTGAATTTTTCAGCGGGTTTTACGCCAATAAACTCATCTGTAGCTATCATAAATGGCCTGATATACAAAGAAGTACCTTCCTCGGTTGGTATCCAATCCCTATCCAGGCTCACCAATTGGCCTATTCCTTCTACAAACAACTCTTCCGGTACATCTGGCATACCCATACGCTGAGCTGAGCGGTTCATACGCTTCCAGTTCTCACGGGGGCGGAAGATTATGGGATTTCCTTCAGGATCTTTATAAGCCTTTACGCCTTCAAATATGGCTTGTCCATAATGGATAAACGTGGTGGCAGGGCTTAAACTTAAATTACTAAACGGTACAATTTGAGGTTGTTTCCATTCCCCATCTTCATAATGGGCAACCAGCATGTGATCAGAATATAATTTACCGAATTGTATATGGGCAGGGTCTAACTGATAAATACGACTTTTTTCTACTTTACTCACTTGAATATCTAATGTGTCAACACTCATGATCCAATTGTTTGAATACCGAAAAGACTATTTTCGCACAAAGAAACAAAATTTTTTCCTGTACGGTTAGTAAATCTGTATGAATGAATTATGAATAAATATGTTAATATAATAGAATCAAATATACTTGGTGAGAGCTGGGATTCTTTCTGGGCAGACATAGACAATATCGTGATCGAAGGATCTCTTAAGCCTGTTCTGATATTGACAAAAAAATACGAGAGTTCCGCAGAGGAAATCCAATTACAAAAAATGCTACAGGCTTGTAACCTGGTGGCTGAACAATATAATATATTGCAATTACAAGAACAGCAATTGGTAGCATGGCATCAAATAAAAGAAAAACTATCGCCAAAGTTTATTTTGCTAATAGGCACTTCCCCTTCTCAATTAGGTATTTCAGCATTGTTCAAACTAAATGAGTTTAATCATTTCAGTGACTGTATCTGGATACCCACCCTATCCCTGAAAGAATGGGAAACACAACCGGAAACAAAAAAGCAATTGTGGACTGGCGGGTTAAAACCGATATTCATTGAAAAAAGCTTTGGCAATATATAATCTCTCCTATTGTATCATACAGAAGAAATATTACATAAACATTGGGGATATAATGATTTCCGTCCACTGCAAAAAGAAATCATCGAGAGCATCTTAAACACTAAAGACACACTTGCACTATTACCTACAGGCGGTGGAAAATCAATATGTTATCAGTTGCCTGCATTAATAAAAGAAGGTTTTTGTCTTGTTATTTCGCCACTCATTGCTTTAATGCAGGACCAGGTAGCCCGGCTTAATACATTGGACATCCCCGCAGCTACTATTCACGCTGGAATGCATTATAACGAAGTAAAAAGGACCCTTAACAATATGATACATGGTCCGTTTAAGCTGCTATATGTTTCTCCCGAGCGATTACAAACAGATCTTTTTAGAGATTATCTACCTGACTTAAATATTAACCTGATAGCAGTAGATGAAGCACATTGCATATCTCAATGGGGGCATGATTTCCGCCCCGACTACCTGAAAATAGCATCCATCAGAGATGTTTTTCGGGATGTTCCTGTACTGGCATTAACTGCTTCAGCGACAAATGAAGTAAGGGAAGACATAATAAAGCAGCTTCATTTGCATACACCTGCAATATTTAAACAAAGCTTTGCCAGGGAAAATATCTTTTATGAAGTAAGGTATAGTGAAAATAAACCAAGAGATGCATTTGAACATATACCCAAAGAAGGAAATACTATAATTTACTGCAGGAGCCGAAAACAAACGGAGGCCACAACAAGAATGCTAAACCAAAGAGGTAAATCTGCTTTGTCTTATCATGCGGGAATGGCTAA
>DATNFP010000212.1:0-17614 GCA_035606335.1 Flavipsychrobacter sp.
AAACAATATGAATAACATGAGAAAATGATTGGATCTCTTTGTAAATAGTAACATCTACATTTTTATAGTGCTTGCTAAGGTCATTCCGAGCGAGGTCTACCAGCATTGTATGTTCAGCATTCTCCTTTTTATCGTCTTTTAATTGATCTGCAAGAGATATATCTGTTTGCGTATCACCTGTTCGTCTATAAGTCCCGGCAATTGGATGTATGCTTGCTTTTCTATTTGTGATCTTTAATTGTGTTTCGGGTGAAGTGCCGAAGAGCCTATAGTCCCCATAATCGAAATAGAACATATAAGGTGATGAATTTATAGACCGCAGTGACCTATAAACATTAAAGTCATCACCATGAAAATCTATTGAAAACTCTCTTGATAATACTATCTGAAAGACATCACCGCGTTTACAGTGTGCTTTCCCTTTCGAAATTATTTTCAGGAAATCGTTATCTGTAGAATCAGAATATTCCGCAGATACAATTTTAAATGGGAAAACAGGCAAACTTTTCCGATTGATCAAGGCTTCAATTTTCTGTAAGCTGTTTTCTTCATTTTCGTCCGTATAAAGTTCAACAAGCTGTAGTTCGTTATTATGGTGATCAAATATTATCATAAAACGATAAAGACTAAACCGTATATCCGGAATTTGCTTTTCAGATGATGCGTTTGAATCGAGCTTTATATTTTCGAAATATTGTACGGCGTCAAAATTTATATGTCCCCAGATCCCATTAATTGTTTTGTTATTATCTGTATTTACAGAAAACTGTTTAGCAAAACCCGTGATCTCCTCTATAATATCAGTATTGTCATCGAGGGTATAAATTCGAGAGCTTTCATTTGGGTATTTTATTTTAACTGTATGCTGTGTTACAACGATACTTGAAATAGGTTGAAAGCATATATAAGAATAGCCTTTGCTTTTATGCTCGCAACATTCAAACAAAATACTTTCGCTGAAATGCCCCCTGATCTTTAAATAAATACTGACAGGCGTTTCTGTATCAGCCAAACGCTTTTTAATACGCGTTTTGAACTCAAAACTCATTTTTTGAAAATTTGAAAAGTGTAGAAATAAAAAGGGCCTGCGTGAACAGCAGGCCCTTGCGGAAATGTCTTAATACAACATTAGCTGTTCGCGTTTCGCCATCGTGAAAGCCACCAATATTTATTTGTAGTTGTCGGAGTCATTGTATTGTGAGAATATTTCTCTGTTGCGAGCAAAACTATAAATAGTTTTTAATTAAACAAAAAAAATAATTATCCCTGTTATTACGCAGGATTTAAAACTAACTTTTGCTGTATTGCTTTAATCCATTTTTCGAATAGTTCCGTTTCAATATCGCAAATAACAGCAGTTAGCGAATGCCATGAGGGATGAAACTCTTCGAGCATTCTTGTCATTTCTGCTAAGTGGCCTTCTTCTTCTTTTATGATGGATTTAACGTTCACTTTTGAATTGTTTGCAGATAACACATCCTGATAAACGCCGTATAACAGATCTGCCCGTACTTCAATGGCGTAAGTAACTAATAGATACGCACCATGCTTCAGCTCTCTTTCAGAAAGTCCAAGATTTGTTTTAAGATAGCGACAAGCAGCAACATCCAGCTCATGCAGGTAATGATGACTCATAACCGGTGCGAGCAAATATTCAAATGAATAGTCTGGGCAGCTCTCCGGCTTAAGCTTTTCAATTTGCTTTTTGAGATAATATGCATGGCGTGCTTCTTCTGCAGCATGCTTTAGTACTGTGATATTTGTTTTAACAGGATGTTCGTAACGAGAAATTTTTCTTGCACCTGTATTTTCCATCATTGAAAGGCTGTTTAACCACTTGCTATGTAATGCAGGCGATAAAACTATAGTATTGATCAATTCACGTAATTGTTGTTCAGCTTGTTCCATTTTTTGTTATTACTCTATAAAGTTAAAAGCAATTCCTGTATGTGCTTGTAGATATATTGAAGCTCCTCCTGTTTGATGCAGTAAGGTGGGATCAGGTATATAATATTTCCCAGCGGTCGCATCAGGATTTTTTTGTCTAAAAAGAACTTATAGATATAATTTCTTCGATTATTGTGGTAAGAAGTGGCTTCTCCCGTTTTTAACTCGATTGCCAATATAGTACCACGCTGACGCACATCTGCTACTGTTTTATTTGTTTTTATAACTTCTGCAAATGCCACGTGCTGTTCTTCAATCATTTTTCTTTGCCTGGTGCAATCTTCATGAAGCGTTAAGTCGAGGCTTGCAAGGGCAGCAGCACAGGCTAAGGGATTTGCTGTAAATGAATGGCCATGATAGAGTGTTTTGGAAAGGTCGTCGTCGTAGAAGGCATCGAATATATATTGGGCGCAGGCTGTAATACCTAACGGCATGGTGCCGCCTGTGAGCCCTTTAGACAAACAAACTATATCAGGTGCAGTAGTTATATAATTACATGCGAATAATGATCCTGTTCTGCCGAAGCCTGTCATTACCTCATCGGCAATAATGATAGTGTTATATTTTTTGCATAACTGAAAATATTGTTCCATAACTTCAGGCTCGTACATATACATGCCTGCGCTGCCTTGTACTAAAGGCTCCACAATAAAAGCAGCTACATCGCCTTTTTGCAGTAAAGACTCTAATGCTGCAAGGCTCTCATTTGTTTTTTCTTTGTATGGGAAAGGAATAAAATCTACATCAAAAAGCTTTTCGTCAAACGATTTGGTAAAAACGCTTCTCGCGCTAACGGCCATTGCGCCAAATGTATCACCATGATAAGCGTTCTCAAGAGCCAGCAATCTTTTGCGAGGCTTGCCTATGTTTTCCCAATACTGCAAGGACATTTTTAGTGCCACTTCCACAGCTGTAGACCCATTGTCGGAATAAAAAATCTTTTTCTGATCACCGGGAATTATAGATAGGAGTTTTTCTGCCAATTCAACGGCGGGTGCATGCGTAAATCCTGCAAATATGCAGTGTTCCAGTGTTGTGAGCTGCTCACTTACTTTTGCTGCAATATGCGGATGACTATGCCCATGCAGGTTTACCCACCATGAAGCTATTGCATCTAGGTACTTATTCCCTTCTTCGTCTATAAGGTAAGCACCTTCTCCTTTTACAATTCCAATTGCTTCCGGCCATAACTTCATTGGAGTATATGGGTGCCAAACTACTTTGCTATCTCTTTTTTTAATATCCTGCATTTTTCAGATTTTGTAATAATGAACCTCTAATAATCGCGGCCTGTGCCTTTATTGCGCTGTTATCCAAATTTTCAAAAAAGGGGATGCGAGCTATTATCGGTACTTTACTGTATTGCTGAATGTATTGTTCGGATGCGGTATTAGGCTCGCCATTTATTATTAATCCCAATATTTTAATTCCACGATTCTTTAATACTTCTATGCTTAATAAAGTATGATTGATACTGCCTAAGTAATTTTTTGAGACTAATATTGCGGGCAATTTGTAATGTTGAGTAAAGTCAGCCATAGTTGCGGTATCAGTCATAGGTGATAGAATCCCTCCAGCAGTTTCTACTAATAACAACTTATTTGTTTCAGGCCATTTGAATTTTGTATAATCAATTTCTACACCATCGATTTCTGCAGCAGCATGTGGAGACATGGGTTGTGATAATTTTATCGCTTCTTCGTGTACGCGATTTGTGCCATCAGACAATAAGCTTTGTACTAATAAAGAATCACTGCTATCCAGGTTGCCCGCCTGTACCGGTTTCCAATAATCAGCATTTAAGGCTTCGGCTATAACTGCTGACGTTATGGTTTTGCCTATATCTGTATGAATACCGAGAATGGCAATTGATCTATTCATTTATTATCTGCGTTTAAAACGTCTATTAATTGGTCTATTTGGTCGGTAGTGTTAAAAGCGTGCAGGCATATACGCAAGCGCTCGGCTCCCAAAGGAACAGTAGGGTGGAGTATAGGATTTACCTGAAACCCCGCTCTTTGTAATGATGTGGCTGCGGTTGAAGCTTTTGAGTTATCACCTATTACTAATGCCTGTATGGGACTTATGCTGTCTTTCCATGTGAAAGCTGTTGCCTTTTTTTTTCCTTCACGGAAATGAATTATAAGGTCGTGAATGGTTTTATTGGAAAAAGTGGGGCTTGATAAATAATTGTAAGCAGCTGTAGTAGATTGTACTGCATGGCCGGGCAGAGCAGTAGTGTAGATAAATGAACGGGCGAAATTGATAAGATACTGTTTCAGCATATCGTTTCCCACAACTGCTGCACCATGACATCCCAAGGCTTTACCAAATGTATGTACGCGGGCAAAAACTTTTTCCTGTAATCCGAGATTACAAACAACACCTTCGCCTTTTGTTCCAAATATCCCAGTTGCATGAGCTTCATCTACGATAAGAGATGCGTCACAATCATTTACAAAAGATGATATTTCCGCGAGCGGAGCAATATCTCCATCCATAGAATAAACGGATTCCACGACAACAATCTGCGGACCTTTGCCTTTTGTTTTATTTAGCTTGTCTTTAAGGTCATCAAGATCGTTGTGCCTGAACTTATAATGATTACCAGCCTGGCTAAGACGTATGCCATCTATTATGCTGGCGTGGCATAATTCATCATACAGTATCGTAGTATGCCTATTGGCGATGCTTGCCAGCAAACCAATATTAGCATCATAGCCTGAATTAAATAACAAAGCCGCTTCGGCGTGATGAAAAGCGGCAATCTGTTTTTCCAATATTTCTGTGGCTTCACTATTACCTGATAAAAGACGGGAACCTGTAGACCCTGTTGTTAAATCTTTGTCTGGTATGTTGAGTAATGAGTTCTTTAATATGCCAGTCGTAACAAGCCCCAAATAGTCATTAGAATAAAAATCTACAGGCGAATGTTTTGTCGTTAGCCGCCTTAGATTACCCAGTTCTTTTCGTTCCTGTAACTTGTTATGTAAATGTTGCTCTACAGGATTCATGATCTATTATTGTTCCATGACTACCTTATCGGCAAAAGCTGCTTTAGGTGTCAGACCGAGGATACGGAACATTTCCATATCCTGATTATATTCGGGATTAGGTGTAGTTAATAATTTGTCGCCTGCAAAAATAGAATTGGCTCCTGCCATAAAGCATAATGCCTGCTCTGCTACAGACAACTCTAACCTGCCCGCAGACAAACGCACTGCCGATTTCGGCATCACTATGCGTGCAGTAGCTACCATACGCACAAGATCATCGAACGGAACGCGGTTATTGTCGCCCAACGGAGTACCTTCTACCGGTACCAATGCATTGATAGGAACAGATTCAGGTTGTGCAGGTAAATTTGCTAATGTTAACAGCATACCCATACGATCTTCATTTGTCTCCCCTAATCCTATAATGCCACCACTGCATACAGAAATACCTGCTTTTCTTACATTAGACAATGTTTGCAAGCGGTCGTCGTAAGTGCGGGTAGTGATGATCTCTTTATAATGGGATTCGGAAGTATCTACATTGTGGTTATAGGCATACAAACCAGCATCAGCCAGTCTTTCGGCCTGCTGTTCACTAATCATTCCCAGTGTGCAGCACACTTCCATATCCATGCCATTCACTGCCTTTACCATTTCTATTACCCTATCGAAATCTCGGTTATTCCTTACTTCTCTCCAGGCAGCTCCCATGCAGAAGCGGGATGCGCCGCCTTCTTTAGCTTTTTGTGCCGCAGATACCACTTCTTCTACATCCATTAAAGCCTGTACCTTAACATCAGTATGATAGCGGGCAGCCTGGGGACAATAAGCACAATCTTCAGGACAGCCACCTGTCTTTATAGATAGCAAGCTGCTTATTTGCACTTCACCCCATTTATGATTTTGATTATGTACTGTAGCTGATTCTAAAACCAATTGCAATAACGGCTGCTCATAAATAGCCTGAATCTCACTTAAAGTCCAATTATGACGAACTCCACTCATTATTAAATATTTTAAAATAAGGTGTTTTTTGACGCGGCAAGCTATAACTATTAGCCATTTTTTACAAATCAAATTTTTTGAAGGGACTTATGGAACACTTGATAAAAGGAATTTTTTATTATCTATCTTGTTGAAAAAATAAGTTTTGATGTTGGATCTGCACCAGATTCTCACGTTTGCAATTGCGGCTTTTCTTATTGTAATAGTTCCAGGTCCCAACATGACTTATTTAATATCATGTGCTATATCGCAGGGTAAAAAGGGGGCCATTTTCGCATTATTAGGGAGCAATGCTGCACTCCTGACGCTGGGAATCATCACCGGCATGGGGCTTAGCACATTATTGAAATCTGTACCTGTAATATATGAAGGACTAAAAATAGTGGGCGCCTTTTATCTTTTCTGGCTGGCGTGGAAAGCTATTCAATCAAATAAAAAAGATAAGATCAGCCCTGTATCAGTTCCACTACATAGTAAGAGCACATTATTTAAAAGAGGATATTTAACTAATTTACTAAATCCTAAATCGGCAGCATTTTACGTAGCAATATTCCCTGAGTTTTTAAATGTGCATAATGGTTATTTAGTGTTGCAGGGCGCCATGCTGGGGTTGGTACATGCAGTTGTAAGCTTTATTATAAATGGTACTATAATACTATTTGTAAGACAAGTAGCATTACGAGTTGGTTCAGGCAATAAATTGCAGACAGTAAAAAAATGGTTAACAGCTTCTATTTTTACTGCTTTTGGTGTCAGGATGCTACTTCAGAAAAATAACTAAAACGTTAAAGCGGATTAATAAGAGGAATAAAAACTTTTACTGTTATTCCACTTTTAGGATTGGCCCCCTGAGACTTATCAATTATTTCTAATTTACCCGGCTTGCCACCAGTTACTTTTAACATATTGAGCCGCTCTTTTATCATATTCAACGCCTTTGACTCGTGCCCGATAGAAATGGAATCATTTGGCTTTTTCCACCCAATGCCGTTGTCATCAACAATACATTCAAGCATATCGTCACGCAGAAAAAATGAAACATTTAAAAAGCCGCCTTCTTTTTTAGGTGCCAGGCCATGCTTAATAGCGTTTTCAATGATCGGCTGGATAAGCATAGGCTGGATATTATAGTTATTTATTTTTAATGGAGCATCAATATTAAACTGATAATCAAAAGAACTTCCAAAACGAAACTTTTCTAACCCTACATACCTTTTTAAGAAAGAAATTTCATCATCTAATGACACGTATGATTTCCTGGAATTATCAAGAGTTTGTCTCATTAACAATGAAAATTCAGACACATAATCGAAAGCTTTCTGTTTTTCATCGTTCATTATAAGATGCTGTAAAGTGCTTAATGAGTTGTAAATGAAATGCGGGCTCATCTGACTTGTATAGGCCTTGGTTTCTATCTCAAATAGTTTACTATCATGCAGATCTTTTTCTTTTTTCCTTTTATTGTGTAAAACAAATAGATACACAAGGAAGAAAATAATAATTGCAACGCTAATAATGTCTAATAATATCGGATGATCTGTACCTGTCATGTGTTAAAAATAGATGTTAATAATGAAAAGAGACGAAAATCAAATCGTAGAAAACTGATAAATATAATAGCAATTAAAAAGATAACCAACTGTGCTACAATAGATAATTGTAAATGGCGTATCGCATCATTTTTTTAAATATCGATTTCTTTTATAAATCATTACTTTTAATTAAACTTTTTTTAATGTCATGGACGCTGATCCAGAGTAGTGAAATTGATAATTGGAACGAAAAGCTAAAACAAACCCAGGCATCATTTTATCAATATCCTTATTACGCTTCCGCCTTGTATCACACAGCATTTTCTAAATGCCGTTTTTTAAAATACATAGAAGGTGATAAGGAGGTTGCATTTTGTACAGTAATTGAGATCAATTTTTATCTATTTAAGGTAGGAATAATTGATGGCGGACCTGTGCCATTGATGCAAACCGATATGAGTGAATTATTAGAGGGTATTAAAACTTTTGCGAAGAAGAGGAAATACCTGTATTTGCAAATAATGCCTTTTAATAAAGATCTTGAAGCAATGATAAAAAAGGATGTCGCATTTAAAGAAGATGTTTTCTTCCCATTTCATAAAATAGAAGAAGCTGAATTTAATATTTACAAAATGCCTGAAGATCTATTGCTAAAAAGTTATAAACTTCAAGGCAGACGAAAAATAATACTGGCAGAAAGAGTGCCGTTTGAATATTATAAACTGGAAAATAAAATAACGCTAAAAGAGATCAGAGAACTATTTAAAAAAGTAATAAAGGATAAAGGGTATAATTATTTACCATTTTCAATATTTGTAGACATATTCAGAAATGGAAGAAAGCATCAGCTTTGTGATATATACATTGCTTCACTGAATGGAGAAGTGGTGAATGCTATTTTTATAGTTAAAGATTCGCAGTCGTTTTATCACTTAAGTAGCGGACTAATAATAAAAGGTTTTAAGGACAGTGAATCGCCTCCGGCAAAGCTCCATCATTTTGTAATGATGGATTGTTTTAATAAAGAAAACAAAAGCTACTATAATATAAGCTATGGGGGGAGTGACAACCTGGTGAGGTTTAAAGAATTATTCAATCCTACAAAAGTGCCGAGACCTTCTTATTACACCTTTATAATCAATAGCAAAGCATTCCATTTATTTAAAAAATTTACTCCCGGAGGTGCAGGTGCAATGCGCACAATCTTTGGCAAATTGAGAAAGCTATTTTAGCGTGTTTTCACTGTAATCTATTGTTGCACAAAGGCGTTCTATTCGGCTGTTATTCAGTCATATGTTAGGTTTTGCTAATAAATTGTTAATCAGATATTCTTTGTTTTATTGCTCAAAAAATAGAGATAATATAGTATCGTTTATTAGTGGGGAAGGTAGATAGCTTAGATACTAATAGTTTGTTAAGGCAGGGCAATTGTTTTTTTGAGTTTGTAAAGCATCTAATCTTTGTCCTATAAATAAATAAACGATAAAGACATTGTAAATAAATACCAACCCAAACAATACTTTATCTCCATTTAAAAATCGTTAATCTAAAAACATTCTTTATGAAGACAATTGCTGTAGCTATTGTTGATGATGAAATCTCAAATGTCGAGATACTCGCGAACATCTTAGAGACCCAATGCGAAGGAGTAGAGGTAATATGGACAGCTACTAATCTTCAAGATGCCCAAAGAAATATCCAGGAAAAAAAGATAGACATACTTTTCATGGATATCGAAATGCCTCCACATTGTTCTTTTGAATTGTTAGAAACCATTTCAAAACCGGATTTTGAAGTTGTGTTTGTTACTGCCTACCAGGATTATGCTTTGCGTGCACTTAAAATGGCAGCTATGGATTATATAATAAAGCCAATAAAAGCTACCGATATCAATAGAGTAATAAACAAACTAAGGGAAAAAAATAATTTTGGTGAATTGACAGGCTTGATAAAAAATTACCTGAACGGCCCGGAAAGATTTTCTAAAATAGTAGTGCATGTAAACGATGGATATGATATTGTTGACATTAGCAATATAATACACATTGAAGCATTGGATAGCTATTCTAAAATTAAATTAGTAGGTAATGTATCTTATGTTACATCCCGTTCATTAAAAGATTTTGAAGAGTTATTGTCGGACAAAGGCTTTTATAGGATACACAAATCCTACCTGATCAACCTGCGCCACATGATGAAAATAATAAAAGGTGCCGCGGCATCAGTAATTATGGCCAACGGAACTTGCATACCAGTGTCAGCACGTAAAAGAGATACTTTTTTCACAGAGCTAAAAGGAATAATCAGCTTTTAAATGCATTAGTTTTTTTACATTAAATAGAGGAAGCCGGCCAATTGGCCGGCTTTACTTTTATAATATAGTTGGGTTACAATATAAACAAAAAAACCCGGTGCACTAGGCAGCCGGGCTTGGTCACGGGTTTATATTTATACTACCTATACTTTTACAACAGGTACCGGAGATACCGTTGTAATATCTTTGGTTTGCACTGATTGCTTTTTTTCTTTCTGTAGTGAGAATAAGAACCATCCGGGTTTATTATAGATAAACATGTTGTAAATAACAACCGGAATAGTAACACCAAAGGCAATACACAATACCAATAAGACTTCAACATTGTGCACACCGAAATATTTCATTAATACTATCCTGATCAGGCCTACAATTATGACATGGATCACGTATATATAAAGAGAATGATATCCTATTACACGCAAGAATGAAAGTATGTTTAAGCTTTGCAAACGGAAGGATAAAACCAGCATGCTAAAACAACCGATAAATGCGATCAATAAGAACATTGCCATTCCTACATTATGATGCAGATAATATACCTGCGTGAAAGCAAATACAGGCGCAACTAATAATAAGGTGAATTTATTTTTCAGGAAACGCTGAAAAGATTCTTTGAAGAAATATTCAGAACAAGCATCACCTACTGCAAAGAAGAGATAGAATTGCATCCAATCGGACAGCATGCTTATACCTTGCACATAAGGGGATAGAAAATAAAGGCCAAATCCTAATGCCACCTGTATAATAGCCGGGGGCTTAAGCTTTGTTTTTACCAGCGCGTAAATTATAGTTGTGTTGAATAGTGCCGGTAAATACCAAAACTGATCGAGATTGCGCGGCTGATATAATATATAGGTGTAATCAATAAGGCCTCTATTGGAGTTAGTATAATGAGATAAAAATATCTGTAGCGTTATCTGAATAAACACCCAAACGAGATAAGGATAAAACAGATTTTCGAACTTTATAAAAACGAACTGCTTCAGTGAGCGACGGCTTAAGCTGCCGCTTAAAAAGATCCCAGAGAGAATAAAAAAGAGCGGCATCCTGAAGCTGTAAAATATCATATTAGCATTCACCAGGTAGGCTGGTATAAACAATCCGGCACGGGTAATACCTATTAACACATGCCTGTACACAACCAGCAAAATGGCTATTCCTTTAAGGTAATCCACCCATTGCAGCCTGCTTTTTTGAAGCACTGACGTATTAAATGCTTGCGCAATCCAGTCTTTTATATCAATTTTAGAGGCTTTCATCTTGTGCTTCTTTTAAAAATGGAATAAGATTGGAGCTTACTTGTATTTGGGGTATGCCTTTGGTCTTATCTTCTCTTCCATTAAAGAGTTTATCTTTTAGTTTCAGGAATTTGGATTCGTATATTTTATAGCTTAGCTGTGCGAGCAGATAAACTGCTACTGTATATGGAATAAAGAGCAGTATTTGTCCTGCAAGGCTATGAACCGGGAAGAACTTTGCGAAAACATATACCAGTATTGCCCAATGGAAAATATACATACCATAAGAGACCCTCCCTATCCGAACCATCCATTTGTTTTCCAGTATTTTTCTTAACAGGCTAAATCGCTGACTACTATGAATGCTTACAAGCATCAATAAGAAAGAAGCAAACAGCGCATTCAGACAGCTATAATGCCATATATATTCATAATTGCTGACGAGAGCATGATTAAAGCCCAGGTCCAGGAAGTAGTTCGTGCCAGGATGGAGGGTATGAGCGAAATCCCATAAACCAGCTAGTGCAACGACAATGAAGACCGTAATAAAAAGTATATGCGGCTTTTTAAACCGTGTATTTAACGAGAGGACAGGAATAATGCCACCCATAAAAAATGCGTCCAAGTGGCTTAATGTATTCTGGTATATTGCGTCTCCAGCTATATCACCGGGAAATCCCTTGCTTCTATAGTACTCACCCAATAAAAAGCGAATTAAAGGAGCCATAATGATAACCAATACCATAAATGATTTAAGCAGGCGTGGTGGGCATAAAAAGACTATAAAAGGAAAGAATAAGTAAAATTGCTCTTCTATAGATAACGACCACAAATGCGTGAATAATGGATTGCCATGCCATGCAGGCAAAGTACGCGCATAATTGAAGGTATAAGTGACCAGGTATGGGAAATAAGTATGATAATAGGATGGGAAATGGAAGCAGAGATAGGTGATACCCCAAAAGGCCAGGTAACCAAAATATAATGGGAAAATGCGTAAAGATCTTCTAACCCAGAACTTTTTGAATTTATAAGAAAGAGTTTCTGTTTTGAATTTTTCCTTCCACAATATACCAGTGATCAAAAAGCCGGACAATACGAAAAACAGCTGCACACCTATCCATCCAAAATGAGTAATGCCAGTATGAAAGGTCATAACCAATAGTATGGCTATCGCTCTCACACCGTCAAGGCTCTTTATATATCCGTTGTCATTCATTGTTATGCTCAAATTAGTAGTACATCACCTGTACGTCTTTTGGAAGTACATGTTGATAGTCTTGCAAATTCTTTTTTAATGATGGTACTGAGTTTTTATCAATTGCGTAGAATGAAACAATATCATCCCCGCAGATCACATTATCATTTATCTCCCATGTGGCTACTTTTTCCCAACGGTGAAGTAATGAATCATTGAACCAGCTATCATATACCATTGCGATCTTTACATCTTTCTTTTTACTGAGGCTATCTAAAAAAGCAGGAGTCCAGTATTTGTTTTTCTTGCTTTTTGCTACATCAATATTTCCCAGTCCCCATAGATCAAGATTATTGGCTTTTGTAAAATAAGTGATGGCGCCTATGTCGTTAGCGGCAACACTACTGCTATCGTAGTATTCTTTCAGAAATGTTGCCATCTGGTATTGTTGCTCGTAAATATTCACGCACGCCTGGCTTGCCTTAGAAAATGCAGCTGTGCTTCTTAATACCAGAGGAAATGATAAAACAAATAAAGCAAGCAAGAGTGCCGGCCTGGCTTTTCTCATATTTTCACTAAGCACCTCTTTACCATATTTGATTATAAGAATAGATATAACCATCGTAGAGCACAGAATTAAGTATGCTTCGTAACGATAAAACCATCCTGTAGAGGCAAATGATAAATGTAACAGTGTACCAACTGTTAAAATAATAAGCATGTACTTGTAAGAAGCTTTCCGTTGTATCTGCTTAATAAATACCAGGTATGTAAGTGGTAGAATTATCAGCAATCGTTGTGTAGCGAGAGCAGTTATTCCTGTTTTTGATACAGTGAGTCTTTCAATAAAAATGTTACTGATAAAGCGGGTAATGCCATTTAACGAAAATGTGAGCCCGTCAGATTTAAGTAATACTGAATTGGGTAAAAAATAACTTCCTTTACTTACAGAGTATATGCCGAAAATGATAATTGGTAATAGTGAGATAAGACCCAATTTAAAGGCACTGGCAATTCTTTTATTGAACAATAAAATAATACACGCTATTGCTACAAGAAACATTCCTTCGTAGCGTACTGTACATACTAATGTGCCATATATAACTATCTGCCAGGGAAGGACCGATTTTTTATCGCTATTACCAGATCGTTCTATCCATTTGGAAAAACTATAAATAAAGAGTAATGAGAAAAGACATTGCAAAGTATGTTCCATCCCACTAATAATAAGAATAGGGAGGGGGGTGAAAAATATAACACTTAGCAGCATAAGAAATTGTCCGCCCGCACCAATATTTTCTTTTTGCAATATGCGCTGGATAACAATCAATAAAACGATGCCCACAATCAAATTAATTATCAAAGGAATGGTAACCTGTAATGAGAATATTTTGAAAGATAAGGCCAGTAACAATGTATATAAGATGGATGATGATGCAGATCCAAAGTCATGACTATTGATCCCCCAATTATTATGGAATGCGAGATTTTTTGCAACAGCCATGTGTATGTATGTATCGTCGAGAGGATAGGTAAATACGCCATTTGTATGGTGCAAAGCACTATCGTTAATAAGGAAAACAGACAATAAGAGTATCACGACTGCTGCCAGCAGAGGAATACTTTTATTAAATGTGAACTTTGATTGCCCCATTACTCTATTTGTTTAATACGTTGTCAAGATCAACTCCGATCACCTTTTCTATTTCCAGCTTCATCATATCTCTTTCTAATTGAAGATTTAGCTTCTTTGCAACTTCAATATTGTAATTCTTGGAAGCAGCATTGTATAGTTCTAAAGAAGATGAACCATTTTTAAATTGATTTTCAATTTGCATGAATTCAATGTGGCTGTCTTCAACTGTTTGGTTCTGGATATTAAGTAATGCTACATAGGTTTGGTACTGCTTGTACTTTGATAATACATCAGCTCTTATTGCCCTTGATGCTTCTTCCTGTCTGTCTGCGCTGATTGCTATATTTTGTTTTGCAATCTTGATGGCATGATTCTGGGAAAAAACTAACCCCAGAGGAATAGTAACTCCAAAGAAATATTTAGGATATACATAAGCAGACTGCTCTGTTGTTTTGGCAAAAGTCTGGTCATTATAATTGGCAGATATTGTAAGCAGGTCCAGCCATGAATCCCTTGCTTTGCTCAGCTCCTGCCTCGAAATTTTGGCCTGATGATCAGTTTCGTCATATACAGGGCCTTTTAATGCCAATTGTACTAACTCTTCTTCAATTGCAGCTTCTTTCTTGTTTGTTGTAAAAGAGGAATCAACACCAGGCTTTTCTACAACCGGCGTTGGTCTTTGCATTGTGGAATTAGTTTTGTTATTATAGTTCTGTTGCCCATTGGCTTCGGCCAAAGAAAAGATCGCAAACATTGCAAGGATGCCTGCAACAAAGAGCCTGAGCTTATGCCCGTTCTTTTGCGTGATACTTTGTGTGTGTTTTTTTATCATATAGGTAGTATTTGTTTTTTATGATCAAAATCTTTTAGTCTAAGTAATATTGCTATTAATGGGTAATACACCACGAGATCTGTAATTTGCCCAATAGCATCCTGGGAAAACTCAGCAACATAAAATGAAAATATACTGGCGGTACATGCTGCGTATATTGCTTTAATGCGCTGATCTTTGCAGGAAAAATATCCCCTGATCCCAGTCTTTAAAACAGTGAAATATAGAATGCAAATGATTGCAAGGCCTATCCATCCTGTTTCCAATGCTTTTTTCAAATAACCACTATCAGGCGGAAATCCTGCCAGGTAATGGCCCGGGTTAAATCGCAGACCATTACCACCTGTTGTACATAATCCACCGCCGATAGGATGTGAATAGATATACGGTTGAATAAATGATCTGTTTACTTCCCTTACTTTAAAGGACTCATCCTGGGAACCCATGAATGTAGTTCTGAAGCGGGTTATCGTATTGTTGTAGAACGGCCCGTAAAGGAGTAGTAAAAATATACCCGCGCCTATGATTGCAGAAATTTTTGTGCTTGTTTTATTAATCGTTAACAAAACGAAGAGAGCCAATCCGGCCATAGCCATTGCGTTAGCAGTACGAGTCTGCGAATATGCCATGCCTAAGAGCATGAAGATCGCCCCGATTATTAATGTAGCTTTTACCGCAAACCTCTTTTGATTGATTGCTATTATCAGAAAAAGAATGGAGCAGGATGCCATTATTACCCCATACGCCGTTGGGTCAGACATAGTAGAGAATTTTCTAAATTCCCCATTGATAAAAGTTAATCCATACCTGTTTTCATCGGATGTTACCCAGTCTATTTCAAAATTGAAAAGCCCATGCCATTGCTGGATACAGCCATATATGCCTGTAATGGCGCAAAGAATAAACAGGACAGTTAAAAACCTTTTTATGTTGTCATAACTGTCAAAAACATTGTAGGCAATAAAAAGTATTATTACTGTATCCAACAGCTTTCTCATGGTTTGATACCAGCCATCGAATGAGTGTGCATAAGGATTAAATAACTGGATAGCCATGTAGCCGACCAATACAAAAATGCATTTTGCAACCGGAGTCTTCGAAAACTTATTAACACTTTGTCTCAGCGCTACACGTCTTACGAAAAAACTGAAAAGAGTTGCTACAATGAGCACATCGGACGCGACACCAACAGGGAAATTGTCATGAAATAAAAGCCTGGAGAAATGAAAAGCGAAAAATGAGTATAGAACATTAATATATAAACCTGCTTCGGCGCTTATCATGCATATCATGATAACTGCCATGCTGCATATAAGTCCTGTAAGCCCGAGACCAAGCGTTAATTGATTGGCCATCAGGTAGCCCATGCCAATGGCTATAAAGAAGAACAAAAGATAACCAAGCCAGTTGTTTAGCTTTTGTTCAATAAAAACCTGTTTCCAGGCATTGGATTTGTATTTATTTCTCGCTTCTATCGGGTTGGCGTTTGACATTGACTATTAAAAGAATAATATCTTGATAAAAATCCCTACGATAGCTATGGCAACTATCATCGTAACAATCTTTTCGTGAGTTGTCGTTTTTTCTTCTTCCGGATTTTGATTATTCTCAGACATTATTAGTTTTTAAACGGCTATATTGAATTTAGGTTTTCCACTTTCACCATGTTGAGAACCGAGCCACAGAACTTGCCATTTAAGCCTTTGAAGAAGTTGATAGACTCCTTATCTAACTGCTTGATGATATGGGTAGCAGAGAATATGGCAATAACACCATCTACATATTGAGCCAACTCTTTACTGTCTGAAAAGTCATTTAATGGAGGCCCTTCAAGAATAATATAATCGTATTCTTCAGTCAATTTATGCAAATGATGTAAAAGGTTTTCTGAAGGAAGCACTTCTGATGGAGTATAATCACCGTACTCACATCCAATTGCAAAAACACCCTCACTGATAGTGCTTGCCAGGCTTTTAACGTGCTTTACAAGAGAGCCATTCATTTGGTGGGGAAGTATCTGTTGCAGTACCGGCATAGCATTTAATTGCACAGTCAGATCGTTATTGCAAAAGTTGGTATCTATAATTAGTATTTTCTTTTTGCTGAGACTGAGACTGTACGAAATAGCTTGTACAATTGTTGTTTTGCCTTCTCCTTTTTTGGTACTGGTGAATAGGAATATTTTCTTTCCACTGTTTTCTATTTCGTACCGCAATTTTCTTATCGATTCTCTAAATATATTATCACGTTGTTTGTCTTTGTAATTTTCGTTAGGGTCTGTGTTGGTAACAATCTCTGAAAGTTTTTTGTTCTTCAGGTCCATGAAATTTACCATGCTTATCAACTTCAGGTTTACAACTTTTGAGAAGATAGCCGGTGTTTTAACGGATGAATCGAGGTAAGTGAGCAATATGATTATAAGTACTGTTATAACCATTGCAGAGACGCCTGCCATACCTGAAATGATAATTCTCTTAGAAGGCAAAGGCTCTATCGCCGGCTGGCCAAAAACCACCTGGCGGAAATTATTTACAGAAGAAGAGCTTAGATCCGTAGCATCATTGTACTTTTCTTTTACTGCAGCATATTCTTTAGTAGCCATATCTGCATCCTTTAGTAAAGTTCCGGCTTCGGCCCCTTTAGATGCTTCAACAGCTACGTTTCCCTGAAGTCCTCTTATTTTTGATTGAAGGGATTGTATGTTAGCATCAGCAGCTTGCAGGTCTATTTCAAGATCATTTTTTTTGTCGAGCAGATCATTTTTATTCAGATCTGTACTTTTACCTCCATTAGCAGCTGTCCATTTATTCTGATATTCACTCTTAAGCAGGGTATATTTACTCAAGGCCGCCTGGTCAGTAGAATTACTATTTAAATAAGCAGCATAAGCGTCATTCATTTCTTTTCTCATTG